>CAYYZI010000439.1:0-2977 GCA_964475675.1 uncultured Geminicoccaceae bacterium | reverse complement strand
ACTCGGTGATCGAGCTGCTCGATCCGCCGCCGGACGCCACGGTCCTCGACGTGGGCAGCGGGCTCGGCGGTCCCGCGCGGCGCCTCGCGCACAGCCGCGGCTGTCGGGTGGTGGGGGTCGATCTCACGCCCGAGCTGGTGGCGACCGCGCGGGCGCTGACCGAACGGGTCGGCCTCGCCGACCGGGTGCGCTTCGAGGTGGCGAGCGCCCTCGACCTGCCGTTCGAGAGCCGCAGCTTCGATGCCGCGCTCACCATCCACGTCGGCATGAACATCGCCGACAAGGAGCGCTTCTACTGCGAGATCGGCCGGGTGCTGAAACCCGGCAGCTGGTTCGTGCTCTACGACCTGTTCCGGCTCACCGGCGAGCCGGACTATCCGGTGCCCTGGGCGGAAACGCCGCAGGCGAGCTTCCTCGTGCGCCCGGATGAGCTCGATGCCCTGCTCGGTCGCCTCGGCTTCGAGGTGGTGACCATCCGCAACCGCACCCGGCACGCGGCCGCGGCCATGCAGGAGAGCGCGCGGCGGGCGGAACGCGCGGACGACCGCACGCCCGGCTCGGCACCGCTGGTCATGGGCGAGCGCTGGCGTGAGAAGGTGCGCCATCTCGCCGCGGCGCTCGCCGACGGACGGCTCGGTGCCTACGAGTTCCTGGTCCGGCGGGTGTGAACGCACAAAGGGCCCCGCACGGGGCCCCTCCGTCCGGACGATCGCGCCCGCCGTTCAGCCCTGACGGCACTTGAAGCGCGGGTTGGTCTTGTTGATCACGTAGACGCGGCCCTTGCGCCGCACTACCCGGTTGTCCTTGTGGCGCTGTTGCAGGGTCTTCAGCGAGTTGGCGATTTTCATGACGGTCTCCGGCCGCGCCGCATCCTATTTCTTGCGGCGGAACTGCTGGAAGCGGCGGTTGAACTTCTCGACCTGGCCACGCTGGATCACCTGCATCTGGCCACCGGTCCAGGCCGGGTGCGACTTCGGGTCCACATCGAGCTGCAGCACGTCGCCTTCCTTGCCGTAGGTCGAACGCGTCTTGAACGTGGTCCCGTCGGTCATCACCACGGTGATCTCGTGGTAGTCCGGGTGGATTCCTTCCTTCACCGATCTTTCCTCCGCACAGGGCGGCCGGTATATAGCCGCAGCAGGCACCGAACTCAAGGGCCGCGCCGCCGGGGCTGCGCGGCCGCCGGCAGGGGCCGGGTGCCGCACAGCGATCGAAGGGACGGGGCATGGAGAGCGGGTCGCAGGTGATGTCGCCCGAGGCGGCCGGGCGCGGGAAATCGCGGGATCTTCGGCATCTGCGCCGGCTGGCCCGCTATCTGCTGCCCTATCGCATGCGGGTGATCGGGGCCATCCTCGCCCTGATCGTCGCCGCCGCCTCGGTGCTCTCTCTGGGCGTCGGCCTGCGCTATCTGGTGGACAGCGGTTTCGCCGCCGACAATGCGCGCGCCCTCGACCACGCCCTCGAGGCGGTGCTGGTGGTTATCCTCGCCCTGGCGGTGGCCACGTATCTGCGCGCCTATCTGGTCAACTGGCTGGGCGAGCGGGTGGTGGCCGATCTCCGGGAGCAGATCTACGCCCATGTGCTGCGGCTCTCGCCGGCCTTCTTCGAGACCCGCCGCACCGGCGAAGTGATCTCGCGGCTGACCACCGACACCACCGTGATCCAGACGGTGATCGCCATGGGCGTCACCCAGGCGCTCCGCAACCTGCTGCTGCTGCTGGGGGGCACGGTGCTGCTGGCGATCACCAATCCGCGCCTGACCGGCTTCATCCTGCTGGTGGTGCCGCTGGTGGTCATCCCCATCGTCTTCTTCGGCCGCCGGGTGCGCTCCCTGTCGCGTCTCGCCCAGGACAAGATCGCCACCGTCAGCAGCCATATCGAGGAGACCATCAACGCCATCCGCACCGTCCAGGCCTTCACCCAGGAGGAGCGCGAGGGCCGCGATTTCGTGCAGCGCAGCGAGACCGCCTTTCAGACCGCCGCCCGCCGGGCCCGTGCCCGGGCGCTGCTCGCCGCCTTCGTCATCACCCTGGTGTTCGGGGCCATCGTCGTGGTGCTGTGGATCGGCGGTCACGACGTGGTGGCCGGGCGCATCAGCCCGGGACAGCTCTCCGCCTTCGTCTTCTACGCGGCGGTGGTGGCGGGTGCCTTCGGCGGCCTCTCCGACGTATTCGGCGATCTGCAGCGGGCTGCCGGGGCGGCCGAACGGATGTTCGAGCTGCTCGATACCGAGCCGCGCATCACCGCCCCGCCCAAACCCCTGCGGCTGCCCGATCCGCCCCTTGGCAAGGTGGCCTTCGAGGATGTGACCTTCGCCTATCCCTCGCATCCCGAGCGGGCGGTGCTGCGCGATCTGGACCTCACCGTCGCCGCCGGCGAGACGGTGGCCCTGGTGGGCCCGTCGGGGGCCGGCAAGAGCAGCGTGTTCCAGCTCATCCTGCGCTTCTACGATCCCCGGTCCGGGCGCGTGCTGTTCGACGATGTGCCGGTGGATGCGGTCGATCCCACCGATCTTCGCGCGCGCATCGGCCTGGTGCCGCAGGAACCGGTGATCTTCTCCGCCGATGCCTGGACCAACATCCGCTACGGTCGGCCCGATGCCACCGACGAGGAGGTAAGGGCGGCGGCGGAAGCGGCGCTGGCCACCGAGTTCCTGGAGCGGCTGCCCGAGGGCTTCTCGACCTTTCTCGGCGAGAAGGGGGTGCGTCTTTCCGGCGGCCAGCGCCAGCGCATCGCCATCGCCCGGGCGATCCTCCGCGATCCCGCCCTGCTGCTGCTCGACGAGGCCACCAGTGCCCTCGATGCGGAAAGCGAAAGGCTGGTGCAGCAGGCCCTGGAGCGGCTGATGGAACGGCGCACCTCGATCGTCATCGCCCACCGCCTGGCCACCGTGCAGCGCGCCAGCCGGATCATCGTCATGGACGAAGGGCGCATCGTCGAACAGGGTCGCCATGGCGAGCTGATGGCCCGGGGCGGC
>CAYYZI010000438.1:0-2977 GCA_964475675.1 uncultured Geminicoccaceae bacterium | reverse complement strand
GCAGATCAATGAGCGGGAAGGCCGGGAAGCTGCCGGCCGGCCCGCGGAAATCGAGAGCCAGGCGCATCGCCCGATCGGTGGCGATGAAGCGCGCGCCGAGCCGTATCCCGGCGCCCATCTCGGCCGTCATCTGCGTCCGCGGCAGGCCGAGATGGAGCCGCGCCGCCTCGAGCGGCAGGGAAGGCAGCACCGTCTCCCCGGCGACCAGCACCGGCCGCAGGAAGCGGACATCGCCGTCGGCCTCGAGAAACAGGTTCACATGGGCGAGCCGGGCCACCTCGCGAAGCTCGGCGACCGGCATCAGGACACCGTCGGGCTGGCGCAGGGCGGGCCCATCCGCCGGCCAGCGCACCACCGCCAGAGCGGCCGAGCGCAAGGTCGGTGGCAGTTCGACCGGCGGCCGCCCGGCGCCGCCATAGGTGAAGGCGAAGGGCAGGATCGCGCGCGGCGCGCGGGCGAGGCTGGCGGCCAGCGGATCGTCTTCTTGCGGCGGCACCTCCCCGCGGTTGAGGAACAGCAGATCGAAGGCCACCACCCGGGCTCCCGCCGCGTTCAGGAGGTCGAGAGCTCGTGCCAGCACCGCATGCGACAGCGGCCAGTTGCCGAGAGCGGCCAGGCTGCGATCGTCGATCAGAGCCAGCACCGTGGCCTCGCCCACCGCCTCGGGACCGCGCAGAAGAAAGCGGGCGGTCAGCAGCGGCCCCTCGATCCGCGCCGAAAGCCGGTCGTAGAACGGCAGACGGGAAAGTCCCAGTACCAGCAGTCCGATCACCGCGACGCCGATGATCTCGCTGCGCCGCCGGCGCCGGGGAGCTTCTCCCCGAAGCGGCATCGGCTCAGGGCAGGCTGGTGCGTGCCAGCGCATCCTCGGCGCGGGCGGCGCCCCAGGGGGTCGGCCTTCCCGGCGCCGATCCGCGCACGATCTCGCTGCCCTCGCCGGTGCGCAGGGTCACCCGCCCACCGCCCAGCGCGGAGACCACATCGACCCGGCCGCGGACCACCAGCACGGCGGCGGTGTCGAAATCGGCTTCGACGATCCAGTCGGTCGAGCGCACCGAGGCGATGGCCGCACGGGTGCGCACCCGCAGCCCGCGCTCGGCGGCTCCCGCCGCGCCGGTCAGGCGCAGAATGCCGCGCAGCAGCGACATCAGGCCGGATTCCTCGGCCGCGCCGGCCCGCAGATATGTGGAGATCTCGACATCGCTGTCGGCGCCCAGCACCAGGCTGGTACGATCGAGAAGTTCGATCCGCACCCGCGAAAGCCGGCCGGTCACCAGCCGGTCGCCGGTCAGGATGGCGCTCCCCACGGCCGCGCTCGAGGCCTCTCCGGAGCGCAGGATGGTGACCGGGCCGCTGAGCTGCACCACCCGGCCGAGCCGCGCCGCCTCCTCGGCCAGAGCGCTCCATGCCATGGCCAGCACGGCAAGGGCAGCCACGGCCGCCATCATCCTCGCGGGGATTCGCATGGGGAGATCCTTTCCGACTGCCACGGCACGGAGCGCTCACGCGCATCGCGAGCATCCGGGCCGCCCACCACCAGACATCACAGCATAGCGCAGGCGATCGCCGTGCAAAACAAATTCGGCGTCGCCCGCGGCCTGCCGCGACGTCCCGCAGGCGGCCGCCGTCGGTCGGTGGCGGGAGGAGGATCCCGGCCGCGTTCAGGCCATGCCGATGGCGCTCTTGTAGAGCTCCAGCAGCTCCTCCTGCTCGCCGCGCTCGTGCGGCTTCATGCGACGCAGGCGAATGAGCTGGCGCATGACCCTGATGTCGTAGCCTTCCCCCTTGGCCTCGGCGTAGACCTCCTTGATCTGCTCCTGGACCTCCCGCTTTTCCTCCTCGAGACGCTCGACGCGCTCGATGAAGCTCTTCAGGCGATCGCCGGCGACCCCTCCAACATCGGCCATGAACCGTCATCCTCCACGTTGCCCTGGGCGAGCGCGTCTCCTATCGCAGGGCGTCGGCCCGGGCAAGCCGCAGAAACAGCGCCGTGTTGGGACAGAAATCGGGCGGCTCGGCGGTCGGCTGGCGCAGCCACTGGCGGCAGACGCGCACCGCCTCGCAGGCGGCACAGCGGGCATCGGCCTCGCGCAGCTGGGTCCAGGCCGCCTCCACCGCCCGGTCCAGGTCGACCCCGAGCCGGGCCATCATCCGGGCCATGAGCTGGCGATGCTCGGCATTGCCGGCAAAGGGTCGGAACAGGTCGATGCGGCTCAGGCCGAGACGCCCCAGCACGTAATCGAGGCCGGCCTCGCTGGTGTAGGTGAGCGGCACCTTGAGCGGCCAGGGCGGAATGCGCGCCAGCCGTCGCGGCACCCGCGCCCGGATGCAGGCCTCGAAGATCTCCAGATACTGGGCCACCGCCCGCGGCAGGTCGAAGGCCGCGGCCCGCTCGCGCAGCAATTCGGCGGGAGTCGGCCGGTCGAGCTGATCGGCGATCGCCGCCGCCAGCGCCCGGCTGTCGCCGACCGGCACCAGCGGGCCCCAGCGTCCGCCCTCGAGGATCTCGCGCGGCCCGCTCGGGCAATCGGTACTGACCACCGGACAACCGCAGGCCATGGCCTCGATCAGCACTCCGGGCAGTCCCTCCCACATCGAGGAAAGCACGAACACCGAGGCCCGCCGCATCCAGGGCAGCGGATTGAGGATGAAGCCCGGCAGCAGGACATCCTCTTCCAGCCCCAGCTCGCGGACCCGCTGGGCGATGGCCGGCCGCATCGGGCCTTCGCCGAGAATGGCGAGCCGCACCGGGCGCTGGCGGCGCAGCCGCGCGAAGGCCTCGATCAGGGTGCGGAAATCCTTCTGGATCTTGAAGGTGCCGGCGGCCAGCAGCAGCGGCGCGTCCGAGGCCTCCAGCCAGGGATGGTCGAGCGGCTCGGCCATGCGCGCGGCCAGGGCCGGGGTGGTGACCGGGTTGTAGACGGTGATGATCCGCTCCCGCGGCATGCCGGTCAGGCGGGCGAGTTCTTCGGCCACC
>CAYYZI010000437.1:0-2979 GCA_964475675.1 uncultured Geminicoccaceae bacterium | reverse complement strand
GCCGTCGAGGCCCACATGATCCACCAGCTCCAGCACGCGGTCGCCAGCGACTCCTATCAGGCCTACAAGCGCTACGCGGAGACGGTCTACGCCCAGGATCCGATTTCGATCCGCGACCTGCTCGATTTCGACCGCCGCCAGCCGCCGGTGCCGATCGACGAGGTCGAGAGCATCACCGAGATCCGAAAGCGCTTCGTCACCCCCGGCATGTCCCTGGGCGCCCTCTCTCCCGAGGCCCACGAGACCCTGACCATCGCCATGAACCGCATCGGTGCCAAGGCCGACAGCGGCGAGGGCGGCGAGGGGCGCGAGCGCTATCTGCCGCGGCCCAACGGCGACAATCCCAACTCGCCGATCAAGCAGGTGGCCTCCGGCCGCTTCGGGGTCACCGCCGAATATCTGAACGCCGCCCGCGAGCTGGAAATCAAGATCGCCCAGGGTGCCAAGCCCGGCGAGGGCGGCCAGCTTCCGGGCTTCAAGGTCACCGCCGAGATCGCCCGGCTGCGCCATTCCACCCCGGGGGTGACGCTGATCTCGCCGCCGCCCCATCACGACATCTATTCGATCGAGGATCTGGCCCAGCTCATCTACGACCTCAAGCAGATCAATCCCGATGCCAAGGTCTGCGTGAAGCTGGTTTCCGAGGCGGGGATCGGCACCATCGCCGCCGGCGTGGCCAAGGCCAAGGCGGATGTGATCCTGGTCTCCGGCCATTCCGGCGGGACCGGTGCCAGCCCCCAGAGCTCCATCAAGTTCGCCGGCGCACCCTGGGAGCTGGGCCTCGCCGAGACCCACCAGCTGCTGGCCCTCAACCGGCTGCGCCACCGCGTGGTGCTGAGGACCGATGGCGGCCTCAAGACCGGACGGGACATCGTCATCGCCGCCATGCTCGGGGCCGAGGAGTTCGGCATCGGCACCCTCTCGCTCATCGCCATGGGCTGTATCATGGTACGCCAGTGCCATACCAACACCTGCCCGGTAGGGGTCTGCACCCAGCGCGAGGATCTGCGCCGCAAGTTCACCGGCACCGCCGAGAAGGTGGTCAACCTGATGAGCTTCATCGCCGAGGAGGTGCGCGAGATCTTGGCGTCCCTGGGCCTGCGTTCGCTCGAGGAGGCGATCGGCCGCACCGATCTCTTGCGTCAGGTCAGCCGCGGCGGGCCCGATCTCGACGATCTCGATCTGAACCCCATCCTGGTGCGCACCGAGGATGGCGGCTTTCCCTCGCACTGCGCCATCGAGGGCCGCAACGAGGTGCCCGACACTCTCGATGCGCAGATGGTCAAGGATGCCCGCGCCGCCCTCGAGGAGGGCGAGAAAATGCAGCTCCAGTACAATGTGCGCAACGTCCACCGGGCGGTGGGAACCCGCCTCTCGGCGCACATCACCCGCCGCTACGGCATGGACCGGCTGCCGCCCGGGCACATCACCGTGCGGCTGCGCGGCTCTGCCGGCCAGTCCCTCGGCGCCTTCGCCGTCCAGGGCCTCAAGCTCGAGGTGTTCGGCGATGCCAACGACTATGTGGGCAAGGGCCTTTCCGGCGGCACCATCACCGTGCGGCCGCTGGTCTCCAGCCCGATCGTCGCCCGCGACAACACGATCATCGGCAACACCTGTCTCTATGGTGCCACCGCCGGCCGCCTGTTCGCCGCCGGCCGTGCCGGCGAACGCTTCGCCGTCCGCAATTCCGGTGCGGTGACCGTGGTCGAGGGCTGCGGCGACAATGGCTGCGAATACATGACCGGCGGCGTGGCGGTGATCCTCGGCCCGGTCGGCGACAATTTCGCCGCCGGCATGACCGGCGGCATCGCCTTCGTCTACGACCCGGACGGCGACTTCCTCAACCGCGTCAACCCGGACACGGTGATCCGCCAGCGCATCGAGACCGAATACTGGGAAGGGGTGTGCCGCTCGCTGATCGAGGAGCATGTCCGCGAAACCCAGTCGAAATGGGCCGAGCGCATCCTCAACGAGTGGCGCAGCGAACGCGACACCTTCTGGCACATCATCCCGAAGGAAATGCTGAACCGCCTCGACCACCCGGTCACCGCCGCCGAGGCGGCGAAAGCGGGCGAGGGCGCGGCGGAATAGGCGCAAGGCGCACGCTTGCGGTTTCCCGGCCCCTCCATTGCGCCTAATATGGCGCCATGCGTCTGCTGTATCATCTCTGGTTGTCGCCGTTCAGCCGCAAGGTCCGCCTCGTGCTCGGCGAGAAAGGGCTGGAGGTCGCGCTCAAGGTCGAGAAGGTCTGGGAGCGGCGCGAGGAATTCCTTGCCCTCAACCCGTCCGGTCAGGTACCGGTGCTGATCGAGGAAGACGGCATGGTGCTGAGCGAATCGGGCGCCATCACCGAATATCTCGACGAGGTCCACCCGGAACCGCCGCTGCTCGGCCGGGCGGCGGCGATGCGCGCCGAGACGCGCCGGCTGGTCGCCTGGTTCGACCTCAAATTTTATCGCGAGGTGACGACCAACCTGGTCGACGAGAAGATCATGAAACGGTTCCTCGGCCTGGGCGAGCCGGATTCGGGGGCGATCCGCGCCGGCAACGCCAACATCCACTACCATCTCGACTATATCGGCTATCTGACCGAACAGCGGCGCTGGCTGGCCGGCGACGAGATGACCTTGGCCGACATCGCCGCGGCCGCGCATCTGTCCTGCATCGACTATCTCGGCGACGTGCCCTGGGACGACCACGGCGCCGCCCGCGACTGGTACGCGCGCATCAAGTCACGGCCCAGCTTCCGCACCCTGCTCGGCGACCACATCCCCGGCGCGCCGCCGCCCAAGCACTACGCCGATTTGGATTTTTAGGTCATTCGGCCCGCAGGTCGAGCAGTTCGAGATTGCGCCGCGCCGCGTCGGCCGCCGGGGTGCCGGCATGCAGGCGGATCAGGGGCAGCCACGGCCGCCGGGCGCCGGCCCGGGCGCCCGAAAGGCGCAGGCGGTGACCGCATTCGACCCGCCCCCCCCCCCC
>CAYYZI010000436.1:0-2988 GCA_964475675.1 uncultured Geminicoccaceae bacterium | reverse complement strand
ACCCTCAGAAATCGTAACGCCATTCGAGCTCGACACCGCCGCCCGCCTCGTCGACCACCGAGCTGACCTTGACCCCGGCACCAATGTCGACCTCCGCACGGACCGCCGTCTGATCGCCGCGAACGCTCTGCTCGACCTCGACATAGACCTCTTCGGTCAGGTACTTGCCGGCGGCGACATAGCTGTTGGCGGGGTCCGATTCGCCGTTCTGCGCGCCGGACACGCTGTCGCGACCGCTGGAGATGCGCAGGGTATCGAGTGTGGTCGCGTCCCGCAGCTTGCCGAACACGTCGAGCCCGCCGCCCTCCATCTCCGCCAGAATGGCGGCCACCTGCAGCGCCTGCATCGGCTCGAGCCGGCCCGCATCCTCTCCGAACAGCAGACGCGCGACCACCTCGTCCCGCGGCAGGGGCGGCTCGCTTTCGAGCAGCAGCGAGGGCTTCGAGAGGGGCCCGGTGACATGGAAAAGAGCCGTGATGTCCGGGCCTTCGGCATAGGCGATGAGCTCGATTCTCGGCTGCGGCGGAGTGGCGCCGGAAAAGACGATGCGTCCCTGGCGCAGGCGGAAGCGCCGCCCCAGGAGGTCGAGCAGGGCGCGTCTCGCCTCGATGGCGCCGACGATGGTCACCGCCGGCAGGGTGCCGGCGATCTGCAGCCGGCCGCCCCATTCGCTGTCGAGACCGCCGCCGCGAGCGAAAAGACGTCCGGGAATGTCGACACCGAGGTCGAGACGCAGGGCGAACGGGCGGGACGCGCCGGATGGAGCCGGGTCGGCGAGCCCCGCCGTCGGCCGGTCACCTCCGACCTCGACCACCGCGATCTCGGGAATACTGGTGCCGGTGCGGGCCAGCACCCGGATCTCGCCGCGCTGCACCACCACATCGCCGGTCAGGCTGGCCTGCCGCAGATCGCCGACCAGGGTCAGCCCCGCCTTGCCCGAGACCGTCGCCAGCGGCGTGTTCCAGAACAGCAGCTTGCGCGTCTCGAGGCCCAGCCGGTAGTCGACCGCCTGCAGATCCGGAAAACGCACCTCGCCGGTGAGCTCGATACGGCCCTTGCGCGGGTCGCGTCCCTCGAAGCGGGCAATGCGCAGCCGATCCCCCTCGGCCCGGAGGTCGGCGACGATGTCCCGCAGCACGGTGCCGCTGATGCCGTCCTCGATGCGCCCGTCACGGATCTGCAGATCGCCGGTCAGGCGCGGCGCCGCCAAGGTTCCGGAGAGCCGCAGAGCGGCTCGGGCGCTTCCGGTGATGTACTGGTCGCGCAGCCCGAGAAGGGCCGTGACCATCGCCAGTTCGGCCCGGGCGTCGAGCTCTCCCTCGAGCGGCGTGTCGGGCGGCAGGAGGAACTGCGGCGAGAAGGCGGACCAAGAGAGCGGCATGGCGAGCCGCAGGCGGCCGGTTCCCGATTCGGCGGATTGCGAGGTGAGGCTGGCCTCGAGCATCCCGTTTTCGAGTAGCAGGGCGAGATCCAGATCGACCGGGGCATAGTCGGTGCCGAGCAGGTCCCGGGCCTGCAATTCGCCGATCCGGGCCTGCAGCCGTGCCCGCGGCTGCGCACCTGCGGTATCGAGTGCGAGCGCGAAGTCGAGGGTGCCGCGCATCGGCAGATCGGCGAGGCGGGCCAGCAGCACGAGTGGCAGGCCGGTGCCGGTGAGCTCCGCCTTCTGGCGGTGGGGACCGGTCTCCAGTTCGCCGCGGATGGTGCCCTTGCCGACAAACAGATCGAGCCGGTCGATCTTCAGCACGCCCTTCTCGAGCACGGCGCGGGCCGGGTTGCGCAGGCCGATCTTCTGCCCGGCCAGCAGCCCCTGCATGGCGGTAAGGGTAAGCTCCTGGCGGTTTTCGCTCAGGGCCAGACGGGCTTCGGCGGCGACCTCGAAGGGATCGGCGGCGGTGCCCGAGAGATCGGCGTTGATGGTCATGCCGGAAAGCGGGCCGGCAAAGCGCAGTCGCCCCGAATTCAGCACGAGATCGGGTCGGCGCAGCCCGGCGAGCTGCAGATCACCGCGTATGGTGCCCGTGCCGAACAGGTCCTCGATCCCGGCCTCGGCCTCGAGCTTGTCCAGTTCGCCGAAGGCCGAGCGGATCGCCCCGGCGCCGGCCTGCAACTCGGCCTGCTGGATGCCGTCGCGCGCATCGAGGCGCAGGCGGAGATCGAGTCGGCCCCCCAGTTCCTGGCGGTGCCATGGCGCCAGCGCGGCCAGATCGGCGATCTCGAGATCGAGCTTGCCGCTGGCGAGCAGGCGATCGAGATCGAGGCCGAGCTCGAGCGTCCCGCGGGTCTCGGGGCCCTCGAGGGTCACCTCGCGCAGATCGAGGCGCCGGCCCCGCAGCCCGAAGCCCCCGGCCAAGGTCAGGGTCTGCTCGGCGATCGCCGTTTCGGCCCGCAGTCGGCCGGAAGCGCCCGTGCGCAGGTTCTTCGCCGTCAGATCGAGGGCGAACCGGTCGAGGCGGTAGGCGTCCACCGCCAGCGGTGTCACCTGCAGCTTCAGATCGGCGGCGGGATCGGCCAACGAGCCGGCGAGCGAGACCCGGGCCTCGGCACCTCCCGAGAGCTCGCGCCCCAGGGCCGCGGAGAGCGGGGCCAGATCGGGGATGGCGAGCTCCAGCGCGCCTTCGAGCTTCTGCTCCGGGCCGGTGATGCCGGCCGCGCCGGTGAGCTCGAGGCCGGCACCCTCGAGGGCGAGGTCGCGGATCTGCAGCGCACCGCCCGGCCGCATCGACAAAGCCGCCCGAAGTTGCGGCGCCGGCCCCAGGAGCTCGCTCGCGCCGACGGGCAGTCCGGCCAGATCCCTGCCGGCGATGGCGACGGTCCCGTCCAGCCGGCCGAAGCCATCGGCCAGGGTCAGGCTGGCCTTCGCGTCGAAACCGCCGGAGACGGATGCGAGCGGCTGGCTGTCGGGCAGCGCCAGCGCCAGGAGCGCACCGAGCCCGCGGGTATCGGCGGTGATCTCGAGCCGGCCGGTGCCCGCTCCGGTGTCGATGC
>CAYYZI010000435.1:0-2998 GCA_964475675.1 uncultured Geminicoccaceae bacterium | reverse complement strand
ATCAACTACATCCGCCGCAACCACAATCTGCTCATCGGCGAGGCCACCGCCGAGCACATCAAGAAGGCCATCGGCAGCGCCTGTCTGCCCGAGGACGGCACCGGCGCGGTGCTGGAGATCAAGGGCCGCGATCTGATGAACGGGGTGCCCAAGGAGATCGCCATCAGCCAGCGGCAGATCGCCGAGGCGCTGGCCGAGCCGGTCAACGCCATCGTCGAGGCCGTCAAGGTGGCGCTCGAGCATACCGCACCCGAACTCTCGGCGGACATCGTCGACAAGGGCATCGTCCTCACCGGCGGGGGTGCATTGCTGCAGAATCTGGATTATGTGCTGCGTCATGCCACCGGCCTGCCGGTGAGCTTGGCGGACGAGCCGTTGACCTGCGTGGCGCTGGGTACCGGTCGCTGTCTCGAGGAGATGCGGGCGCTGCGCCATGTTCTGCAGGCGGCCTACTGAGCGCAGCCGCCATGCGCCGGCAACGGGAGTGGCGCTTGCACAAGGGGTGAGCATGCATGTCCGTTTTCCTCGCCCGTGATACCGCTTTGCGGATCGTGCATGCGAGGAGCCATGCAGTTCGCCTGTTCGGCATCATCCGTGCCGTCTTCGAGCGCTTCGCCCTCACCCTCCTGCTGGTGCTGTCCGCCGGCCTGCTGGTGCTCTCCAAGGCCGATCTCAAGCTCGCCCGGAGCATCGAGGAGCTGGTCGCCGACGGGCTGACGCCGGTGATGGGTGCGATCCGCGAACCGGTAGTGGTGGCGCAGCAGGCGGCGGCCCGTTTCGGCCAGTTCCTCGCCGTCTACGAGGAGAATGCGCGGCTGCGCGAGGAGAACCGCCGGCTGCTCGAATGGCGGGCGCGGGCGATCCGCCTCGAGGTCCAGAACCGCGGGCTGCGCCGCATGCTCGCCATGCCCGAGTTCCGGGCCGCACCGCGTCTGACGGCGGCCCGCATCATCGCCGATTCCGGCGGCCCCTTCGTCCATACGCGACTGATCGATGCCGGCAGCCGGCGCGGGGTGCGCGAGGGCATGGCGGTGGTCGATGCGCGCGGCATGGTCGGCCGGGTGGTCCAGGTGGGCGAGGACAGCGCGCGGGTGCTGCTGCTGACCGACTTCAATTCGCGCATTCCGGTGGTTGTCGCCGGTTCCCGCGACCAGGCCCTGCTGATCGGCGACAACAGCCCCTATCCCAAGCTGCGCTTCCTGCCGCTCAGCCCCGGTTTCCGGATCGGCGACCGGGTGCTCACCTCGGGCGCCGACGGCCTGCTGCCGCCGGGTCTGCCGATCGGCGAGATCAGCGCCACCGGCGAACATGCGATCGCGGTCACCCCCTATGTCGATTGGCGGCGGCTCGACGAAGTTTCGGTGCTCGACTATCGCCCGGCGCCTCTGCCGCCGGCCGACGGGCCGACCGCCGGGCAGGCGGTCGAGCATGCCGATGGCGGTGACGCCGCCGATACCGTGGCGGTGGTCGACTGATGGTCGAGAGCGGCTCGCGATCGCTCGGTCGTCTGCTGCGTCGCTCGCTGCCGGCGGCGACCGGAGTGGCGGCGGTGGTCGTCGATGCGGCGCCGCTGCCGGACGCGGCGCCGGATGCGGTGGCCCCGTTCCTGCTGGTGATCGTGGTCTTCTACTGGACCCTGCACGCCCCGGAATTGATGACGCCGCTGGTGACCTTCCTGCTGGGGCTGCTGTTCGATGCGCTGACCGGCGGGCCGCTCGGTCTGACGGCACTGGCCCTGCTGCTGGCCCGTGGCCTGCTGTCCTCGCGTCAGCGGGCTCTGGTGGCCCAGCCCGCCGCCGTGCTCTGGGCTTCCTTCGCGATCGCCGCGGCGGCGGTGGAAACGGTGCGCTGGCTGCTGGCGACCCTCTACTGGCTGCATCTGTTCCGGGTCGAACCGCTCGCCGCCGAGCTCGCCCTGACCGTGCTGTCCTATCCCCTGCTGGCCTGGCTGCTGGGCCGGGTGCGGGGCATGGTACCGAGAACCCGCCATGTATCAGGAGACTGACCGCCACCGTCTGTTCACCCGCCGGGCGCTGGTGCTGGGCGCCGGCCAGCTCGGCATGTTCGGCCTGCTGGTCGGCCGGCTGTGGCAACTGCAGGTCAGCGAGGGCGAGAAATACGCCCTGCTGGCCGAGGACAACCGGGTCAACACCAAGCTGATCGTGCCCGCGCGCGGGCGCATTCTCGATCGCCGCGGCCGCCCTCTGGCGCGCAACGTTCCGGCCTACCGGGTGCGGGTGGTGCGCGAGCGCACGCCCGACCTCCGGGCGACGCTGCAGGCACTGGCCGAGCTGGTGCCGATCAGCCCGCGACGTCTCGAGGAGGTGGAGGAGCAGGCACGCAATCTCCGGCCCTTCGTGCCGGTGCCGATCCGCGACGATCTGTCCTGGGAAGAGGTGGCGCGGATCGCCGTGCACGCCCCGGAGCTGCCGGGCATCCTCCTCGATCAGGCGCTGCTGCGCGACTATCCGCACGGCCCGATCCTCGCCCATGTGCTGGGCTATGTGGGACCGGTCAACGACCGCGAACTGCAGGCCGACCGCGACCCCCTGCTGGGCCTGCCCGAATTCCGCATCGGCAAGAAGGGCATCGAAAAGAGCTACGACAAGGTGCTGCGCGGACGTGCCGGCCTTTCCAAGGTCGAGGTCAATGCGCTGGGTCGCGAGATCCGCGAACTCGATCGCGACGAGGGCGATCCCGGCGAGGATCTCGAGATCAGCCTCGATCTCGAGCTGCAGCGCTTCTGCTTCGATCGCCTGGCCCAGGAGAAGGCGGCAGCCGCGGCGGTGCTCGATGTGCAGACCGGCGCGGTGCTGGCCTCGGTGTCGATTCCGAGCTTCGATCCCCGGCCCTTCGCCAACGGCCTCACCACCGCCGCCTGGAAGGAACTGAGCCACGACCCGCTGTTTCCGCTGGTCAACAAGTGCATCCGCGGCCAGTACCCGCCCGGCTCCACCTTCAAGATGATGACCGCCCTGGCCGCCCTCGAGAAAGGCGT
>CAYYZI010000434.1:0-3003 GCA_964475675.1 uncultured Geminicoccaceae bacterium | reverse complement strand
CCTGTTCGAACCGGCGATCCGCAAGACCCTCAAGAGCGGCGGCTTCCTGACCCGCGATTCCCGCGTCGTCGAGCGCAAGAAATACGGCAAGGCCAAGGCCCGCAAGAGCTTCCAGTTCTCCAAGCGCTGACGCTCGGGCGTCCGCAGCGCAGCATCGCCGGGGCCGGGGGCATCCGCCCGGCCTTTCGCGTTTCAGCCCCCGGCGGTTTCGCCGGCGCGGCGAAACAGCCCGTAGGTGAAGGGCTGCACCACCCCGCTCGGCGTCACATGGACATGGCGGCGCCAGGCCACCGGTTCCAGCAGCGGCGCGAAGGTCCGGGTCAGGGCCCCGGGGTCGTGGCGCATCACCGGCAGGCCACTGCATTTGGGCGGTGCGTCCGGGGCGAAGGTGGCGATCACCGCCCATCCTCCCGGCGCCAATGCTCGCTCCATCGTCGCCCGATAGGCGGCCCGCTCGCTTTCCTCGACCAGGAAATGGAACACCGCCCGGTCGTGCCACAGCCCGAAGCGGCGCGGCGGATCCCATCGCGTAACATCGGCCACCACCCATTCGACCATCGCGGCCCGTTCGCCCAGCCGCCGACGGGCGGCGTCGAAGGCGCTGGCGGCGATGTCGAGTACCGTGATCCCGCGGTAGCCCCGCGCCAGAAGATGGTCGACCAGGGTCGAGGCACCCCCGCCGACATCGACCAGCGGGGTGTCAGGGGCAAGCTCCGCGGCCTCGATCAGTTCCAGCGAAACCGCCGGCATCGGCTCGTACCAGCTCACCTTCTCCGCCTCCCTGGCCTGCCAGACATGCTGCCAGTGGCGTCTGCGCGCGTCGGTCTCGGTCATCTCGGACCCTCGACACTCGGGGGGATGATGAAGATCATATCGATGCGGCGGCGAGGGCGGCAAGGGACTCGACAGGATCCGCGGCCGCCCGGATACATTGGGGCGACGTCCGACGGGGGAGAGCGCGCCATGCTGCTGGTCTTCGGCTCCATCAACGCCGATCTGCTGTTCAAGGTGAAGTCCCTGCCGCGGCCGGGCGAGACCGTGCTCTGCCCCGAATACACCTTCGCCCCCGGCGGCAAGGGCGCCAACCAGGCTGCAGCCGCGGCCAAGGCCGGGGCCGAGGTCCGTTTCGTCGGCAATGTCGGCAACGATGCCTATGGCCCGGTGGTGCGCGAACTGCTGGCCGCCACCGGTGTCGATGTGGCGGGGCTGGGCGTCGCCGAGCGGCCCACCGCGATCGCCGTGATCGGGGTCGACGAGCAGGGCGAGAATGCGATCATCGTCGCCAGCGGCGCCAATCTCGAGACCCGGGCCGGACAGGTCCCGGATGCCATGCTCGGGCCGGGAACCACGGTGCTCTGCCAGAACGAGATCCGGCCCGAGGAGACCTTCGCCCTGCTGCGCCGCGCCCGCGCCCGGGGGGCACGGACCATCCTCAATCTGGCGCCGGCTTCGCCGGTTCCCGACGAAACCCTCGAGGCGCTGGACCTGCTGCTGGTCAACGAGATCGAGGCGGCCATGGCCGCCGGCCACGGCGCCGCCCCCGAGGAACTGGCCCGTGAGCTGCACCGGCGCTTCGGCCTCACCTGCGTCGTCACCCTGGGAGCGCAGGGTGCCGTGGCGGTCGGCCCCGAGGGGATCCTGCGGGCAGCACCGCTCACCGTCGAGCCGGTGGATACCACCGGCGCCGGCGATGCCTTCTCGGGCGTGCTGGCGGCCTGCCTGGATGCCGGCCTCGGGCTGCCGGACGCCCTCCGTCGGGCCACCGTCGCCGCCGGTCTCGCCTGCGAGCAGGTGGGTGCGCAGACCGCCCAACCCCGGCGCGAGGAAATCGAGATGCGCCTCGGCCGCTGCCCGCGGCCGGTGCCCGATCGGGCTTGAAGGTCGCGCCCCCCGCAGAAAGCATCCCCCGATGTGTCGTTGATCACTTTCCCGGACCCGCTCCCGCCCTATCAAGCCATCGTTAAGGATCCTCGGCCATGCTCCTGGCCCGGGTACCTGGCAGTGAAAGGGATGAGCCTCATGGTTTGGTGGATCGTCAGCAGGATGCAGGGCGAGGGCCGGCAGCGCGATGCCCGAGCGGCCCTGCCGGATCGCGTCGGCCCGTTCGCCAGCTCGCGCGAAGCCGAGGCCGAGCGCCAGCGACTGGCCCGCCAGCGCCGGCTGCCGGCGCAGAAGCTGCAGATCGTCTGCGACTTCAGCTAGACCGCCGGCGGCTGCGGGATCGGTGCCGCCCGCGGGCGGGGCGGACGCCGGCCGCCTCCTGCCCCTCGGCGCAACGGGCTTGCCTCGCGCTACCCAAAGCATGCTATAGGTCCGCTCGCGGTCGAGGGTGGGAAGCGCGAGGCAACGCGGGGATGCGCCCCTGCGCTGCCGCCCGGCAGACCGTACCGTTATGGCCAGCGGACGTCGGAGATCCATGCAGCTGCCGGTGCTCGACGAACTCGATACCTTTCCCAAGCTCCTTCTCCACAATGCGGCCAACTGGCCCGACGAAGTGGCCATGCGCGAGAAGGAATACGGCATCTGGAACACCTATACCTGGCGCGACTATTGCGACCGGGTGCGGGAAATCGCCTGCGGCCTCAAGGCGCTCGGCCTCGAGCGCGGCGAGGTGGTGGCGCTGATCGGCCGCAACCGCCCCAACTGGGTGTGGAGCGAGCTCGCCGCCCACAGCCTCGGCGCCACCACCATCGGCATTTACGAGGATGTGCTGGCCCAGGAAGCGAGCTACCTGCTCGATGCCTCGGGGGCGCGGGTCGTTTTTGCCGAGGACGAGGAACAGGTCGACAAGATGCTGGAACTCGGCGGCGGCATTCCCGAGGTGCGCTGGATCGTCTATCACGACGATCGCGGCATGCGGAAATACCAGGATCCGCGGCTGGTGAGCTGGCAGCAGCTCGTCGAGCGCGGCGCCGCCCTGCGGGCGGAGCGGCCGATGCTGTTCGAGGAGGAGGTGGCGGCCGGCCGCGGCGAGGATGTGGTGATGCTGTGCACCACCTCCGG
>CAYYZI010000433.1:0-3006 GCA_964475675.1 uncultured Geminicoccaceae bacterium | reverse complement strand
CTTCTCGATGGGGGTGCGGAAGACCCGCCGGAAGGTCTCGCGATCGCCGAGCAGTCCGGGCAGCAGGAAATGGAACACCGACCACAGCTCGCCCAGATGGTTTTCCATCGGTGTGCCGGTCAGGGCCAGACGGTGGTCGGCCTTGAGCTGGCAGGCGGTGCGGGCGAGCTTGGTGGAAGGATTCTTGATCGCCTGCGCCTCGTCGAGGATGACCATCCGCCATTCCCGCGGCAGCAGTTGCTCGCTGTCGCGCAGCAACAGCGTGTAGGAAGTCAACACCATATCGTGCCGGTCGATCAGCGGGAACAGGTCCTGGCGGCGATTGCCGTGCAGCACCAGCAGCCGCAGATCCGGGGCGAAGCGCCGGAGCTCGCTGCGCCAGGTGGGAATGAGGCTGGTGGGGGCGATCACCAGCGCCGGACGGTCGAGGCGACCACGCTGCTTTTCCCACAGGATGTGGGCCAGCGCCTGGAGGGTCTTGCCCAGACCCATATCGTCGGCGAGCACGCCCGACAGGCCGCATTCGGCGAGGAACTGGAGCCAGGCCATGCCCTGGCGCTGATAGCCCCGCAATTCGGCCTTGAGCCCGGGCGGCTGCGGCAGCTCGGCGAGCTCGCCGCTGCTGCGCAGGCGGCGGGCGATCTGCCGCAGCTGCTCGCCCCCCTGCCAGGAAATGGCGCCCTGCGGCACGCCGCGCTCGATGATGTCGAGGCGGGCGGCATGGGCCCGGGAAAGGCGTACCCGTCCGGTCTTGTCGATGCGGGCCGTCTCGAACACCTCGAACAGGGCTTCGAGGATCGCCTTCAGCCGGCTCGCCGGGATCGGCAGGATGCGCCCGTCCGGCAGGGTGCCGTAGATCGGCTCGTCGCCATATTCCTCGAGCGCCGCCGGGGTCATGGTCTCGCGCGCCTGCTCGAACAGATCGAGCAGCACCGGCAGCAGCGCCACCCGTTTGCCCTCGATCTCGATGCCCAGATCGAACTCGAACCAGTCGGTGCCGGATTCGATGACCTCGGCCTGCCAGCTCGCGGGCGGGGTGATCACCTCGTAGGGATAGTTGGCATCGAAAGTGATCTTCCAGCCCTCGGCACGCAGCCGCGGGATCTCGTTGTGGTTGAACTCCACCCAGCGCAGGCTGACGTCGTCGTCCTCGTCCTCCTCGAAGGTGAAGTCCTGACGCAGGTTTTCCGGCGCGAAACGCCCCAGACCCACCGGCCCCAGGGGCTGCAGGCCCATGGCGTTGAGGCGCTCCACCATCTGCATCTCGACGACGCTGCCGCGGGGAATCACCAGGAGCCGGTTCTCGACCACATGGTTGATCTCGGTGCGGCGGTCGTGCCAGTGGACCATCGCCCCGGCATAGTCGAAGCTGAGCCGGGCCAGAGGCACGATCACCTCCTCCTCCTCGCGCTTCCAGCCCGTGCCGCGGACCACGGTCACCGTCGGGCAATGGAGATGGAGCACCGGCGTCGGCGTCACATCCACCCGCTCGCGCCGGCGCAGCGGCTCCGGCAGGGGGATCCGGTCGGCATGCGCGGCCAGCTTCTGCCGCACCAGGGTGGCGGCCGCCGGCGGTACCGCCGGCGCCTTCAGCAGGAGCGAAACGAGGCGCGACGGCGCCCCGGTCTCGATGCGGCCGCAGGCTCCCGAGCGCATGTCGATGTACCAGGGATCGCCCAGGGAGGTGACCAGCATCTCCTCGTGCATCTCCTCGAGCTCGCAGAGCAGACGCTGGCGGCCCTCGCTGTCGAAGCGCCACAGCATGCGTCCCGGGCGGGGCTCGCCCAGATGCAGGCGGGTACCGCGCACGCTCCGCCAGAAGCAGCGGCCGGTGGCGATCATCCGGCTCAGGGTCTCGGCATCGGCGCTGCCGCCGAGCCGCCGCAGCGGTGATGGCACGCCTCCGAGCAGGCGACCGATCACCTGATCGTCGAGGCTGACGAAGGCGGGGGGTTCCTCGGCGGTGAGATTGGCGATCGCCAGCGGATGTTCGCGCCCGTAGACGCCTTCCCGCAGACGCCTTGCGCGCATCAGATTGACGGCGATCGGCTGGGCCAGGCCCAGATCCGTCCAGGAGCGCTGAGCCGGCTCCAGCACGTAGAGGATGCTGTCGCCGGTATCGGCCGCGCGGGAGGCCAGTTCGCGCACCGCCTGGCCGACATTGCGGACCCAGGTCTCCAGTTCCTGGTCGATGGTCGAGGTGACATCGTCGGCCGCCGGCGCCGCCGAACGTTCGAGCACCCCGAGCAGCATGGCGGCGACATGCTCGCAATCCGAGACGAAGCAGGTGCAGGTACTCGACAGGCGGACGCGGCCGCCGCGGCCGTTGGCGATCTTGACGCGGGTCAGGTAGGGCGTGCGCCGTTGTCCGCGAACGCGGCCGGTGATGGAGCGGCCGTCGCGCTCGACATTGATGTCGACGAGCGCGCCACTGGCGACGAGGTCCTCCGCCTTGGACCAGACGGAGTCCGGGAACAGCTTCTCGAGGTCGTTACGACTGAATGGCAGCATCGGCCGAGCGTACAGTTTTGATTGTCGTTCCTAGCGTAACGTAACGTTGCGGGCGGGCGAGACGACCCGCTGCGGTGCCCTTGGTCGGCATGACGACCGACACAAGCCGGTCCGGCAGGGCGCAGTGAACACACGCCCCAAACGTCGCTGTTACAGCGGGATGCCGTCACAGGCAACAGTCGATTTGGGCATTCGGACTTATTGCCGCGACGGACTGCAGTCGAAAGGCATCACAAAGTACGCAGCAACCGCGCTCCACCCGCCCGAGAGATGCATCCCGGCGCCCCTCGGCACCGCCTGCCGGCCCGCCCGTCCCGGCCGGCCCGGCCTTTTTCCTTTGGCTAAATCTAGTTTATTCCAACTTTTAGCATTTCCAGTTTTGTACCAAAGATAAGTACTTTCGGTATCAATATCATAACCTACAGAGACAATAGGTTGATTGTTGATGTTAAGAGAGGGAAGCCCAGCATATTTGTCGGCAGGCTCAGTAATAAT
>CAYYZI010000432.1:0-3016 GCA_964475675.1 uncultured Geminicoccaceae bacterium | reverse complement strand
TTCAAGAAGTTCGCCGGCATCGACGCCTTCGACCTGGAACTCGAGGCCACCGATGTCGACCGGTTCGTGGAGATCGTGGCCGCCCTCGAGCCCACCTTCGGGGCGATCAATCTCGAGGACATCAAGGCCCCCGAATGCTTCGAGGTCGAGCACCGGCTGCGCGAGCGCATGCGCATCCCGGTCTTCCACGACGACCAGCACGGTACCGCCATCATCGTCTCGGCGGCGATCCTCAACGCCCTGCATCTGACCGGCCGCTCGATCGAGAATGTGCGGCTGGCGACCAGCGGCGCCGGAGCGGCCGCCCTCGCCTGCCTCGATCTGCTGGTGGCACTCGGTCTGCCTCGGGAGAACATCATCGCCACCGATATCGAAGGGGTGGTCTACGAGGGCCGCGAGAAGCTGATGGATCCCTGGAAGGCCCGCTACGCGCAGAAGACGGAAATGCGCACCTTGGCCGAGGCCATCCGCGGTGCCGACATCTTCCTCGGCCTGTCCGCCCCGGGCGTGCTCGCGCCGGAGATGGTGGCGACCATGGCCGAGCGGCCGATCATCCTGGCCCTGGCCAATCCGGTGCCCGAGATCATGCCGGAAGAGGCCCGCAGGGTCCGCCCCGATGCGATCATCGCCACCGGCCGCAGCGACTATCCCAACCAGGTCAACAACGTCCTCTGTTTTCCCTTCATCTTCCGCGGCGCCCTCGACTGCGGCGCGACCACCATCAACGATGCCATGAAACGGGCCTGCGTCGAGGCCCTCGCCGGGCTCGCCCGCAAGACCACCCCCGACACGGTGGCCGCCGTCTACGGGCTCGAAAGCCTTTCCTTCGGCCCGGAGTATCTGATCCCCAAGCCCTTCGATCCGCGGCTGATCACCGAGATCCCGCCGGCGGTGGCACGGGCGGCGATGGAATCGGGGGTGGCCACACGGCCCATCGCCGATCTCGAGGAATATCGCAACCGCCTGAGCCAGCACGTCTTCAAGTCGGGCTTCCTGATGAAGCCCCTGTTCGAACGCGCCCGGCAACAGCCGCAGCGGGTGGTTTACGCCGATGGCGAGGAGGAACGCATCCTGCGGGCGGTCCAGGTGGTGGTCGAGGAAGGCCTCGCCCGCCCGATCCTGATCGGCCGTCCCGATGTCGTACGCATGCGCATCGAGCGCTACGGCCTCACCATCCGGCCGGAAGTCGATTTCGAACTCTGCAACCCGGACAGCGATCCCCGCTACAACGACTATGTCGCCTTCTATTTCGAGCGCATGGGCCGGCGCGGGGTGACCCCGCAGATGGCACGCGAGATCGTCCGCACCCGTCGCACCGTGATCGGCGCCATCATGGTCGGCCGCGGCGAGGCGGATGCGCTGATCGCCGGCCCGGTAGGGGTGTTCGAAAGCCACCTCAAGCACATCACCGGGGTGCTCGGGATGCGCGAGCGGATGCGCGAGGCCTCGACCCTGCACGCGCTGGTGCTCGACCAGGGGGTGGTGTTTCTGGCCGACACCTATGTCAGCTACGATCCCTGTGTCGAGGACATCGCCGAGACCACCCTGGCGGCTGCCGAGATCGTCCGCCGCTTCGGCATCACCCCCAAGGTGGCGCTGGTCTCGCACAGCAATTTCGGCAGCCGCGACACCCCCTCCTCGATCAAGATGCGGGAAGCGCTGAGCCTCATCCGCCGTCTCGCCCCCGATCTCGAGGTCGATGGTGAGATGCATGCCGATGCCGCCCTCTCCGAGAGCGTGCGTCAGCGCATCCTGCCCACCTCCACCCTGAAAGGAGCCGCCAACCTGCTCGTCCTGCCCGGCCTCGATGCCGCCAACATCGCCTACAATCTGGTCAAGGCGGTGACCGGCGTGGTCTCGGTCGGCCCGATCCTGATCGGTCCCTGCCAGCCGGCCCATATCGTCACCCCCTCCACCACCACCCGCGGCATCGTCAACATGACGACCGTGGCCTGCGTCGACGCCCTCGTGCGCGGCCGGGGCGAAGCGGGCTGAACCGGTGACCGAGGCCGCCTTCGAGGATCGCGAACAGGCCCAGCTCGTCGTCACCGACGCGCTGGTGAGCGAGGTCCGCCAGGCCCTTGAGAGCGGCAATCTCGATCTCGCGGCGGCCCTCGCCCGGCCGCTGCACGCCGCCGATCTCGCCGATCTCATCCAGCTCCTGGAACCCGAGGTGCGGCTGCGGCTGGTGACCGCCCTCGGCCCGGACATGGATCCGGACACCTTCAGCTATCTCGACGAGACGGTGCGCGACGAGCTGCTCGAGGTGCTGGGACCGGAACGCGCCGGCGAGATCGTCGCCGAGCTCGAGACCGACGACGCGGTCGACATCATCGAGGAGCTCGACGAGGAGGAGCAGCGCGAGATCCTCGAACGGCTGCCGATGCCCGAGCGCATCGCCGTCGAGGAACAGCTCTCCTACCCCGAGGATTCCGCCGGCCGCCTCATGCAGCGGGAGTTCGTGGCGGTTCCCGAATACTGGCTGGTCGGCCAGACCATCGACTACATGCGGGCCACCCCCGGACTTCCCGACGAGTTCTACGACATCTTCATCGTCGATCCGCGCATGCGGCCGGTGGGCGGGGTGCCGGTGAGCCGGGTCCTCCGGAGCCGCCGCACGGTGCCGATCCGCGAGCTCAAGCTCAAGGAGCTGCGCCTCATCCCGGCGACCATGGACCAGGAGGAAGTGGCCTTCCTGTTCCGCCAGTACGGTCTGGTCTCGGCGCCGGTGGTCGATGCCGAGGGCCGCCTGATCGGCGTCATCACCGTCGACGACGTGGTCGACGTCATCCAGGAGGAGGCCGAGGACGACATCCTCAAGCTGGGTGGCGTCACCGAGACCGACGTGTTCGCGCGGCCGCTGGAGACGGTGAAACGGCGTGCGCCCTGGCTGGCCGTCAATCTGGTGACAGCGATTCTCGCCTCGCTGGTGATCGCCATGTTCGAGGAGGCCATCGCCCGTCTGGTGGCACTCGCCGTGCTGATGCCGATCGTCGCCTCGATGGGCGGCAATGCC
>CAYYZI010000431.1:0-3042 GCA_964475675.1 uncultured Geminicoccaceae bacterium | reverse complement strand
AATGGCGCCGCCGACCACGCCGACCACGCCACCACGTGCCGCACCCCCCACCACGCCGGGGCCGCCGTCGGCGGCTGCCGAACCCGAGGGTGGCGGCGGTGGATTGGCGGGATCGAAGCCGGTTTCCCGGATCGCCCAGCTCCGGCACTCGCCCTCATCCCGCATCTGCTGTTCCTGGCTCTGCCCCTTGGCCGGATAGATGATCAGCCGCTGGGCGGTGGCACTGGTCGAAACCGAGGCGAAGCCGACGGCCAGGCCGAGGGCCGCGATCGTCATCCTGATCACTTCGTACTCCCTGATTCTGCCGACGGGCGTCCGCCGTTCCTGCCGCCCCGCGGTGCGCTCACTTGATGATGTCGAGGCGGCGTTTTTCCCGATAGAGGATGCGAATCACATCGTACTCGAAAGGGGTACCCGATTCATAGTACCGAAACGCGATCTGATGACGGCGGTCGATCGGCCGCAGGCCGTAGGCCGAAGCCTTGTAGGCCGTGTGGCTGCTGACATCGCCCGGCACCAGGAACACCGAGGGCGCCGCATCGACGGCCAGCCCGGCGGTGTCCCGCAGGTTGGAGGGGCCGAGGATCGGCAGCACGATGTACGGGCCTTCACCGACCCCCCAGACGCCGAGCGTCTGGCCGAAATCCTCGCGCTGCTGCTCGATGCCCCCGAACGCCGCGAGATCATAGAAGCCGAGCGTGAACATGGTGTTGACGGCAAAACGGATGGCCGCACGCCGTGCCGTCCTGGGGCGGCCCTGGAGCACGGCGTTGGCGAAGGTGATGATCTCGGTGAGGCTGGAAAAGAAATCGCTGATCCGGTTGCGCGCCGGTTCCGGGACCATGTAGCGGTAGCCGTTGACAATGGGAATGAACAGCTTGCGATCGAATTCCGCATTGAAATTGTACATGCGTCGGTTGAAGCCTTCCCAGGGATCGTAGATCCGGAAGGGCTCCTCCTCGCCGGGCTTCATGACCTCCGCGACGGTCCGCTGCGGCGGCACCGGAGGCGCCTCGGGAGTGGCGGCACAGGCGGCCAGCGTGGCGAAGGAGAGGAAGGCTGCGGCTGGACGAAATGCTGCGCGTGTCACGACCGGCTCGCCAGTTTGCTGTTCGTGAAGAAATCGATGAAGTACTGGACGTTTTCCGTATAATCCATGTTGCCGCAATGGCCGCCGGTCGGGTAGATCTTGGCACGGTCGCCGAACACCTCTTCCAGCCAGGCGAGCTCGCCCTCGCCGAGAATGATGTCATCGGCGTTGGTCACCAGACCGATCTTGCTGCTCTCTCGCAGAAACGGTCCGATGCTGCGCAGACTCGCCCGGAAGGCCAGATCCTGAAGATCGACGCCGGGCTCGCGCGCCTGGAAGTAGGGCACGAACATGTCCCTGATGTAATCGAGGAAGCTGGTGCGGATGGCGACCACGCCGTAATCCGTCAGCGAAGCGCTGGCCGGCAGCGGCATGCCCTTGGGTGTGATGTAGCCGGAGCCGGTCATCACGTCGGCGGTGAAGGTCATGCTCGCCGAAGAAAAACGGAACGCCCAGCCGATCGCTGCGGCCAGCTCGTCGCGGCGCAGCTCGGCCTCACGATAGAACTTGTAGAAGAAATCCTCGTCGCCGAAATTGATCGGGCGCTCGTCGCGGTAGATCTCGGCGATGTGACGCATCATCCGGCGGAAAAAGCCGGCCACTCCGTCGGGCGCATTATCCTCCAGCAGACGGTCGAGGATCTCGGCCGAATTGTAGAGGCTCACCGGCGGGTTGATCATCAGCACCCGCTTGAAATTGAAGACCCGCTCGGCCTCGTCGAGCCTGGCGATGAAGGCCGCCTGTGCCGCTCCCAGGCTGTAGCCGCTGAGGTAGAAATCGGTGACCTCGATGCGGTCCTTCACCCGCGCATAGGCCAGCTTCATGGCGCGGTAGAGATCGGCCGCGTCCTCGCCGGTCAGGCCCGGCATGCTGGTCGAGGATCCGCTGACGATGAAGTTCTGGAAGGTCGGCGAGGGCAGGGAGATGGCATGGAAGCCCATCTTCTGGGCGATCTGCAGCAGGATGCGGATCTTGCCGGCCTTGTGGCTGGCGCCGGTACCGGCGATCAGGAAGATCAGCGGTGCCGGCCCCTCCTGCTGCAGGAAACCGACCTTGAGACTGTCGCTGTACCAGAACAGCTCGGGGATCTCGCGGTCGGGGAACGGTGTGAGCGACAGCTCCTGCAGGGGCACCTTCTGCGGCAGCTCCGCCCTGAGGTCGACCGGCGTGCCGACCACGGTGGCGACCAGCGGGTCCTCGAACGGATACCCGTACTCGGCGGCGACGGCGGCGTTGCCGATCGCCACCAGAAGGAACGCGAGCCGGGTTGCGCGGATCGCATTCCGTGCCTGCCGCACGGTCTGCCGGATATGCTGTCGCAAGCTCAAGACCGTCCCCTTCCCGTACCCGACCGTCGCTGCCGGTCCCTCCGCAGGTGCGGCAGGCCCACGCTGCGCTTAGCATGGCCCCGGCGGCCCGTCGATGGCACCGCTGCAACAGTACGATGGCCCCCACAGCGGATCGCCGTGGCCTGTCCGGTCGGTGCGGGCCGGGCTCACGGCCCATAGAGTTGCCGCGGCAGCCACATGGCGATGTCCGGGAACAGCATGATCAGGATCAGCGCGATCACCTGCAGGAACATGAATTCGAACATGCCGCGATAGATGCTGGTGAGCGGCCATTGCGGCACCACCTGTTTGAGATAGTAGGCCGACATCGCCACCGGCGGCGACAGGAACGCCGTCTGCAGGTTGACCGCGATCAGGGCGGCGAACCACACCATGCTGAGGCCCAGCGCGTCTACCGTCTGCTTGGCGGCCGGGTAGAAGATCGGCAGGAACACGAGGATCACCGCCGGCCATTCGAACGGCCAGCCGAGCACGAACACCAGGAACATGATCAGCGCGATCATCCCCCAGGCCGGCAGATCGAGCCCCAGCAGCACCTCGGTGATGAGATCGGCCGAGCCCATGCGTGCGAATACCGCGCCGAACACGTTGGAGGCGACCGCC
>CAYYZI010000430.1:0-3043 GCA_964475675.1 uncultured Geminicoccaceae bacterium | reverse complement strand
ATGTTAATCGCCCGTTAACCCTCGCCGGCTATCCTGCGGCCATCGGACATCGCCCGGCCGCAGGCCGGCAGCGACGGAGGTGGACGGGACCTTGCACCAGGCGCAGGCGGAGCAGGAACGATCGCGGGCGAGGGCGGCGCACGAGTTCGCGCTCTATCCGCCGCGCGGGCGCAAGGGTCTCGATCCCACCGTGCTGGCGAGCTTCGCCAGCCGCCTCGCGGCCTTCCGCAAAGCGGTTCTCGAGCAGCCCCAGCCGCGCCTCTACAGCGCCCTGCAGATTCTGGATTTCGGCCAGATCCATCTCCGTTTCGGCCGCCGCTGGGAAGATCTGCGGGAAAAGATCTTCCTGATCATCGAACATGCGCTCGATCGCGCGATCGGCCCCGACGATCTCTATCTGATGGTCGACGAGGAGCACGCCTATCTGCTGCTGACCGGGCGACGCCGTGCCGAAGCCGAGGCGCGGACGCGGCTGGTGGCGGGGGAAATCACCCAGCGCCTGTGCGGCCTCGTACCCGGGGGGATCGCCCTGCGGGTGCAAACCCTGCCCTTCGATTTCGACACCGGACTCAAGGACGTGGTCAGCCCGCGCCAGCTCCGGGAGCGGATCGCGGCCCTGCACCGCGAACTCGAGGACCGCGAACGCCGCGTGTTCCGTGACAATGTCATGCATTTCCGTGCCCGGTACCGGCCGCTGGTGCATCTGCGCAAGTCGCTGGTCTCGGCCTATCGGGTGGAGGTGCTGCTGCGCGATCCGAACGGGCAGGAGCGGCCCGCGGCATCCGTCTGCGAGGAACGGATCAGCGGCCTGTTCGATGCCGAGCTGGATGGCTGGGCGCTGCGACGCACGGGCGAGGCATTGCGGGCCCTGCGCGACCGCCTGCGCGCCTTTCTGGTACTGCCCCTCCATTACGAGACGCTGGCCGCGCGCCGCCTGCGCGATCCCTATCTGCAACATTGCCGGGCCCTGCCCGCCCGTTCCAGCCGCCATCTGGTATTCGAGCTGCTCGACCTGCCGCCGGGCATGCCGCAATCCAGCCTGCGCGAGCTGCTTGCGTATCTGCGCCCCTTCGCCTTCACCTTCGCCGCCCGCATCGAGCCCGAGCTGCTGACCGTCGAGCATCTGGAGGGCTGCGGGATCCGCTTTCTCACCGCCAACTGGTACGGCGAGCGGCTGGTCGAGGAAACGATCACCGCCGAACGCCGGCGCATCGCCATCTGGGACCATCGCAGTCTCGCGCAGCTGGCCGCACTCGGCCACGGAGCGGCAATGCGTGCGGCCATGCTCGAGATCGAGGAGCCGGCAGCACTGCAGGCGGTGGCCGCCGCCGGCATCGACTACGGCGGTGGGCCGCTGATCGCCCCGCCTCTGGCCGAACCGCGGGCCCGCCATGCGGCCGCCGGCGGGGACCGCAGGACCGACGCGGCGAGCCCGGCAGCCGGCGGGTAGCCATCCCACCCGATACGGGGCAGGTGCTACCTTTCGCGTATGGCAGCGTCGAAATCGCACGCAGATTCGCGTCCGGTGGCAAATCCGAACCTGCATCCGAGCCGGCTACCTCGCGCGCTTCTGGCGAAATTCGATCCGCCGACCGGGTATCGGCGGCGTGATCCCGGTCGTGAACCGCGAAACCCTCCTCGAAGGCAGCCGGCGCCCCGCCGTCCGGGTGTGGGGCGAACCGGACCGCAGTGGCCGCCTCCCGTGGCCGCTTCGCATCGTGCGGCAGGGCAGGATCCCGGGCGCGTGCCACGCAGGGGCCGCCCGCGGGCGCGGCCGCCGCCTCAACCGGCGGGCGGGTCCCACTGATAGAGCCAGGTCTCGCTCAGCGCCTGCGGACCGAGACGCAGATACAGCCGCAGATCGACCGGGCGGGTCTCCTGCCAGCGATAATCGAAGACCGTGCGCCAGATCCTGGTGCCGGGCAGGCGGAAGCTCGCCGGCACTCCCGGCCGTCGTTCGCCGGCACCGGCATTGCCGAGGATTTCGCCATGCGAGGCGCCGACCACCGGCACCACCGGCGCATCCTCGGCCAAGAGCGGCAGGCTGCCGCCGGCGAAATCGACTACGAACTTGCGGGTACGGGGCGGACGCGGCTGGCCGACCACCCCGCCCTTGCCGATGCGGGTCGCCAGCGCCCGGGCGAGATCGGCGGCGGGCGCCGGCGAGGCCCCCCAGGTCATGCGATAGCGCAGGACCCGCTCCTCCCCGGCCTGTACCGGCTGCTCCGGGTTCCAGAAGGCGACGATGTTGTCGAAGGTCTCGTCGGGGGTGGGGATTTCGACCAGCATCACCGCTCCCCGGCCCCAGCCCTCGAGCGGTTCCACCCAGACACCCGGACGCAGATGGTAACGGGCGCCGATATCCTGATAGTTGTCGAAATGCTGGTCCCGTTGGAGAAGTCCGAAACCGCGCGGATTCTCGTCGAGAAAACTGCTCACCCGGACATGGGACGGGTTCACGAGCGGCCGCCAGATCCGCTCGCCCCTGCCGGTCCACAGCGCCAGCCCGTCCGAATCGTGGATCTCCGGCCGCCAGTCGTCGCACACCCGGCGATCGTTCTCGCCGCACTGGAACATGCTGGTGAGCGGGGCGATACCGAGGCGTTCGATGGGACGACGCGGATAGAGCCAGGCCTCCACCTCCATCACGGTCGAGCCGCCGGGCGCGATCAGGAAACGGTAGGCGCCGGTGACGCTGGGGCTTTCCAGAAGTGCGTAGACCGTGACCACGGTCTGTTCCGGCCGCGGCCGCTGCAGCCAGAAGCGGGTGAAGGCGGGAAACTCCTCGGGACGCGGCAGCCCGGTATCGACGGCCAGGCCCCGGGCCGACATGCCGTACTGGTTGCGGCCGTCGACGGCGCGGAAATAGGAGGCGCCCTGGAAGGCCACCATGTCGAAGCGGAAATCGGTGTGGAAATGGAGCCGGAAGCCGGCGAAGCCGAGATCCTCCGGCAGCGGCGGCTCGAAGCGGTTGTCGCCATAGTCGAACATCGCCGGATCGTAGGCGATCTCCCGGGCCTGGCCGTCGGCCAGCTCGAAGATC
>CAYYZI010000429.1:0-3053 GCA_964475675.1 uncultured Geminicoccaceae bacterium | reverse complement strand
GGGGGCGTGCAGCATGCAGACGTGAAGTGCGTGGCTCTCGATCCACTCGCCGCAGTAGATCAGCCGCCGCAGCGCCCGGAGCGGCCCCTCCACCCCGATGCCGAAGGCGTCCTCCACCGCGTGGACCGTGCTCATCTGATAGGCCACCGGGCAGATGCCGCAGATCCGGGCGTTGATGTCCACCGCCTCGTCGAAATGCCGACCCCGCAGGAGGGCTTCGAAGAAGCGCGGCGACTCGAAAATCGCGAGGCGGGCCGCGCGCACCATCCCGTCGCGGATGGAAAGCTCGAGTCGCGCCTCGCCCTCGACCCGGGACAGATAGCCCACCTTGATGGTCTTACGGGCCATGGCGCTCGCTCTCGCGGCGGAAATCGGGGGCCTGGGCGTTGAAGCTGCGCCAGAACCGACGCAGGGTCTCCTTCTCCATGCCCAGCGCCGCCAGTCTATCGCTCAGGGAAGGCGGGTTGGGGTTCTCCATCGGTCCGAAGCAGCCGTAGCAGCCGCGGCCGAAAGACGGACAGATGGCACCGCAGCCGGCGCGGGTGGCGGGACCGAGGCAGGGGGTGCCGGCGCCCACCAGCACACAGGCATTGCCGGCGAGCTTGCACTCGGCGCAGACCGAATGGGTGGGAATGTGGGGGCGTCGCCCGTGGAGGAAGGCGGCGACGGTCTCGAGGAGCTGGTGCTTGGCGATGGGACAGCCGCGCAGCTCGAAATCGACCGGCACATGGTCCGAGATCGGGGTCGAAGTGGCGAGGGTGCGGATGTAATCCGGGCGGGCATAGACGATGCGCGCATATTCGGCGACATCGGCGAAGTTGCGGAGCGCCTGGATGCCGCCGGCAGTGGCGCAGGCGCCGATCGCCACCAGATGGCGGGAGCGGTCACGGACCTCGAGGATGCGTTCGCGCTCCTCCGGGGTGGTGATCGAGCCCTCCACCAGAGACAGATCGTAGCGGCCACGGAGGGGGCGACTGGTCGCCTCCGGAAAGTAGGCGATCTCCAGCGCTTCGGCGATGGTCAGCAGCTCGTCCTCGAGATCGAGCAGGGTGAGCTGGCAGCCGTCACAGGAGGTGAACTTCCAGACCGCCAGCCGCGGCTTCTTCGCTGTCCTCCCTCTCGCCCTACCGTCGGCCATGCTCACAGCTCCTCGATGCGCAGCAGGCGGGCGATGCGATCGTAGCGCAGCACCGGCCCGTCGCGACAGATGAAATGCGGTCCGAACTGGCAGTGGCCGCAGAAACCCACCGCGCATTTCATGTTGCGCTCCATGGAAAGAAAGATCCGTGTACCCGGCAGCCCTGCCTCGCGCAGGGAGGATACCGCGAAACGCATCATGATCTCCGGCCCGCAGACCAGCGCCAGTGCCGTTTCGGGATCGAAGCGGACGCGGGGCACCAGCCGGGTCACCACCCCGACATGGCCACGCCATTCGGGTCCGGCATGATCGACCGTGACCTCCACCTGTGCCCTTGGCGCGCTTTGCCAGCGGGCGAGATCGGCAGGATAGAGGATCTCGCTCGGACCGCGCGCCCCGTAGAGCAGCACCAGCCGTCCGCCGGCTGCGAGCACCGCCTCGATGGCCGGACGCAGGGGCGCGAGGCCGAGGCCGCCGGCGATGACGATCACCTCGCGCGCGATGGCTTCCTCGAGCGGCCAGCCGGCGCCGAAGGGGCCACGCAGTCCGAGCGGGGCGTCCGTGCGCAGGCCACAGAGGGCGGCGGTCACCGCGCCCACCGCGCGGATGGTGTAAACGAGCCCGATGCCGTCCCGCGTGCGGCCGCTGACGCTGATCGGCGCTTCGCCCACTCCGAAGGCGGTGAGCATGGAAAACTGGCCAGGGGCGAAGTCGAGCGGCTCGCCCTCCTCGGCCACCACTTCCAGGCTCCAGACGTCCCGGATCTCGCGCCGCTTGCGCCGCAGCCGCACGATGCGCGGCAGCAGCGGGTCCCGGGACGCCATGTCAGTCGCCGGGGGCGCCATAGACATCGAGGAGCTGCAGGCGGGTCGCGCAGAGGCGCTGGAACAGCACCGGCACCAGCCGCTTCATCAGCTCGTAGCCGAGCCTGGGATCGGTCTCGCATTTCTCGCGGATGCACCGGGCCTCGATGGCGATGACCACGGTGCGCTCCACCGCCCGCGCGTCGTAGAGCGAGCGATAGGGCGGCACGAGCGCTGCGATGCCGACGATGTCGCCGGCATCGACGGTCTGGAAGACGAGGGCCTTGTGACCCGGTGCCGACAGCTCGAGGGCCACGCGACCGCGCCGCAGGACGTAGAAATGTTCGGCCGGATCGCCCTCGCGGAACAGGCGCTGGCCGGGATCGAAACGTTGCAGACGGGCGCAGCCGCGCACCAGGCGCGCGAGCTGCGGCTCCAGCCCCTCGAAGAAGGGGTGCCGGCTCAGGATCTCCTCGAGGTCGTGGATCTCCATCTTCCTATCCCCGGTCGGCGGCGGTGGCGTCGGCGGCGAAGGCCGCCACTTCCTCGGTGATGTCGATGCCCACCGGACACCAGGTGATGCAGCGCCCGCAGCCCACACAGCCGGAACTGCCGAACTGATCGAGCCATGTCGCGAGCTTGTGCACCAGCCACTGCCGGTAGCGGGAGGCGGTGCCGGCCCGCACCGTATGGCCGTGGACATAGGAGAATTCGGCGGCGAAGCAGGAATCCCAGCGCTGGCTGCGGACCGTCTCCCCGGAAAGCAGATCGTTCGTGTCCTCCACCGTGCTGCAGAAGCAGGTGGGGCAGACCAGGGTGCAGTTGGTGCAGGCGAGGCAGCGTTCGGCGATCCTGTCCCAGCGCGGATGATCGAGACTGGCGAGGAGGAGATCCCGGATGTCCACCTCCGGCATCCTCCGTCCCATGCGGCCCCGGGCCCGCTCCACCACCGCCGCGGCCGCGGATTTCGCCCGCGCAGCCGCCGGTGGCGGGCCGAGTTCGGCCACCAGCGCCGCCCCGACCGCCGATCCCGTGCGCAGGAAAAAACATCGCTCCCCGTCCAGCAGGATCTCCGTCAGCGCCAGATCGAACCCTTGCCGCGCCTGCGGTCC
>CAYYZI010000428.1:0-3101 GCA_964475675.1 uncultured Geminicoccaceae bacterium | reverse complement strand
GGCCGGCGCCTTCTCGGTGATCTACTTCCTGATCGTGCTGCTGTTCAGCTGGCTGTTCTACCAGGTCCTCCAGAACGTCGGCAAGGGGAGTGCCCGATGAAGACCGGTCTCATCCGCTTCTCTCTCGCCGTCTATCTGCTGATCCTGATGCTGCCCATCTACTGGATGGTCAACATGTCGCTGCGGGAGAACGCCGACATTCTCTCCACGTTCGTGCTGTTTCCCGACAAGCTGACCTTCGACAACTACATCAAGATCTTCACCGATCCGAGCTGGTACTCGGGCTACATCAACTCGATGATCTACGTGTTCATGAACATGGCGCTGTCGGTCACGGTGGCGCTGCCCGCGGCCTACGCCTTCTCGCGCTACCGCTTCATCGGCGACAAGCACGTCTTCTTCTGGCTGCTGACCAACCGCATGGCGCCGCCGGCGGTGTTCGCGCTGCCCTTTTTTCAACTCTATCAGACGATGGGCCTGATCGACACCCATATCGCGGTCGCGCTGGCCCATACCCTGTTCAACGTGCCGCTGGCGGTGTGGGTGCTGGAGGGCTTCATGTCCGGCATTCCGCGGGAGATCGACGAGACCGCCTATCTCGACGGCTACAGCTTCCCCCGTTTCTTCTTCAAGATCTTCATGCCGCTGATCAAGACCGGCATCGGCGTCACCGCCTTCTTCACCTTCATGTTCTCCTGGGTGGAGCTGCTGATGGCCCGCACCCTCACCACCACCGAGGCCAAGCCGATCGCCGCGGTGATGACCCGCACGGTGAGCGCCACCGGGCTCGACTGGGGACTGCTGGCGGCGGCCGGCGTGCTGACCATCGTGCCGGGTGCGCTGGTGATCTATTTCGTCCGCAACTACATCGCCAAGGGCTTCGCCCTCGGTCGGGTGTAGGGAGCCGCAGATGTCCGTGTTCGCGTGGATGGCATGGACCTGGCCGACGGCGATCTTCTTCGCCGGCATCGCCCTCCTGCTGATGTTCATGACGGTGCTGGAGCTGGTTTCGCCCTCGATCGAGCGACGTGGTCTCCTGCCCATCGAAACGAGCCGCGGCGACCGGCTGTTCATCAGCCTGCTGTCCGCTGCCTACATCCATCTCGCATGGCTGGGCCTTGCCGACCTGCCGTTGTGGTATGGTTCGATCGTCGCCCTGGTGTGGGCGGGAATCGTCATGCGCTGGGCCTAGAACTCGGGAACTCCCTCCTCGGACCGTATCGCCTCCGCGGTCCGATGTCGCAAAGAACCAGCGGGGAGACCTTGGGAGGCTGCAAAAGGGAGTGAAGCAGAGATGAAACGGCGTACGGTCAACAAGCTCATGCTGGGAAGCGCGGTCGGCGCGCTGGTCGCCCGTCCCGGCAATCTGTGGGCGCAGGGAATGGACGCGGCCGAGAAATGGGTGAAGGAGGAGTTCCAGCTCTCCACCCTGTCGCGCGAGGAACAGCTCGCCGAGATGGCCTGGTTCAACAAGGCCGCCGAGCCCTTCCGGGGCATGAAGATCAAGGTGGTCTCCGAAACCATTCCGACCCACGAATACGAATCCAAGGTGCTGGCCAAGGCCTTCACCGAGATCACCGGCATCGAGGTCACCCACGATCTCATCCAGGAAGGCGACGTCATCGAGAAGCTCCAGACCCAGTGGCAGTCGGGCGAGAGCATCTATGACGCCTACATCAACGACAGCGACCTGATCGGCACCCATATCCGCTATCCCTACGTGGTCAATCTCACCGACTGGATGGCGGGTGAGGCCAAGGACCAGACCCTGCCGACCCTCGATGTCGACGATTTCATCGGCAAGGAGTTCACCACCGGCCTCGACGGCAAGCTCTACCAGCTTCCCGACCAGCAGTTCGCCAACCTCTACTGGTTCCGCTACGACTGGTTCAACAACCCCGAATACAAGGCCAAGTTCAAGGCCAAGTACGGCTACGAGCTGGGCGTGCCGGTCAACTGGTCGGCTTACGAGGACATTGCCGAGTTCTTCACCAACGATATCGGCGAGATCGACGGCAAGGCCGTGTTCGGCCATATGGACTACGGCAAGAAGGCGCCGGATCTCGGCTGGCGCTTCACCGACGCTTGGCTGTCGATGGCCGGTGCCGGCGACAAGGGCCTGCCCAACGGCCGCCCGGTGGACGAATGGGGCATCCGCATGGAGGGCTGCAACCCGGTCGGCGCCAGCGTCGCCCGCGGCGGCGCGGCCAACGGACCGGCCGCCAAATACGCCCTCAGGAAGTACATGGAGTGGCTCCGCAAATACGCACCTCCGGGCGCGCTGGGCATGGACTTCTACCAGTCGCTGCCCAGTCTGGCGCAGGGCAACGTCGCCCAGCAGATCTTCTGGTACACCGCCTTCACCGCTTCCCTGGTGGCGCCGCGCGAGAGCGGCAACAACGTGGTCGACGAGGAAGGCCGGCCGCTCTGGCGGATGGCGCCCTCGCCGCACGGTCCGTACTGGGAAGAGGGCATGAAGCTGGGCTATCAGGACTGTGGTTCCTGGACCCTCTTCAACCAGACCCCGGTCAAGCAGCGCCAGGCCGCCTGGCTCTATGCCCAGTTCACGGTCTGCAAGAGCACCTCGCTCCGAAAGAGCCATGTCGGACTGACCATCATCCGCGACAGCGACATCAATCACGAATCCTTCACCAAGCGGGCGCCGATGCTGGGCGGTCTGGTGGAGTTCTACCGCAGTCCGGCGCGGGTGATGTGGACGCCCTCGGGGGTCAACGTGCCCGACTATCCGAAGCTCGCCCAGCTCTGGTGGCAGAACATCGGTGAGGCGGTGGCCGGCGAAGTGACGCCGGACACGGCGATGGACAATCTCGCCGAGGAGATGGATCGGGTGATGGCGCGGATCGAGCGGGCCGGGATCCAGGGCGAATGCGGACCCAAGCTCAATCCCAAGACCGACCCCGAGGAGTGGCTGAAGAAGCCGGGCGCGCCCAAGCCCAAGCTCGAGAACGAGAAGCCCCAGGGGGTCACCGTCGATTACGATGTGCTCCTGCAGGCCTGGCAGGAAGGCAAGGCAATGCCCGACACCAAGGGCTGACACCTGCCGCCGCATCGAAGATCGGGGAGGGGCCGACGGCCCCTCC
>CAYYZI010000427.1:0-3108 GCA_964475675.1 uncultured Geminicoccaceae bacterium | reverse complement strand
CGGACCGTCGCGAGATCGGTCGCCAGCGCCCAGGTGACGACATCGCGGAACCCGGCATCGAACTGGGTCGGATCGCTGACCCGACGCGTGTACTCGATCCACACCGCGGCCTGCACGGCGGCGATCAGCCGGCTGTCCGTATCTCCGGTGGTGGCGCCGATCACCCGAAAGGCAATCGAGCTCTCCGCATCCTCGGTCAGCAGGCGCCGCACCGTGACCGCATCGGGTGGATAGGCATAGGCGATGCTCCATCCGGCGGGCGGATCGGCCATCGCCACCGCGGCCACTCGACGCCGGGCGAACGGCCAGTCGAACGCACGGAGAGAGCGCTCCAGAGCCTGCTGCCAGAACAGATTGCACTGGCGGGCCGGCTCAGTCTGCTCGTTCGGATCCGCGACCGTCTGCCCTTCGCCGACGCGGGCGAGAGCGACGTTCCAGATTTCCACCAGGCTCATCGATGGGTTCCAGGTTGCTGCCGGGTTTGTGTGGCCAGTCGACGATCTCGCCGGGTGTGTAGGTCCGGCCGTTCCACCGGAACAGGCGACCCGGCCGGACCCTGCACTTCATCTAGCCGAAGACCTTCGCCGCCTGCGGGTACCGCTGTTCGCTCGGTACGTCGCAGGTCACGAACGCCGTGAACTTGCCCGCCGTCAGCGGACCCGTGGCGACCGTGAAGTAGAGCCGGTTGTACCGCTTGGTGCCCCGCGGGATGCGGAACGCGAGGCGGTAGCCGGGCACCAGCGACGCCTTGCCGATGGCCGCCGACTGATAGAGCGTCTCCTTGGTCGCGAAATTCGAGGCCGAGTCGGTCTCGAGCGCGAATGTCACGGTGGCGTTGCCGGTGGCCGTCGCCGCTTCGTCGACCTGGATCACCACCCACGCCTCCTTTCCGACGCCGATGTCGCGGTCGGTCTGCAGGTCGAGGACGTTGGTGCTGGCCGCGCTGCTGGTGACCGCCTGCGCTTCCGCCAGGATGAGCTTGCTGTCGAGATACATGCCGGTCTCCTCGGTTAGCTCACCAGAGCTTCGGAAGCGGTGAGCGCGTCGACGATCTTCACGGGAAAGCCCTGGAAGGTGAGCTGCGGCCGGCCGAGATAGTCCTGCGTGGACAGCGCCGCATTCGATTTCGCGATGAGCTGCTTCCACCACCAGGTATGCACGGCACGCGGCACGTAAATCATCGTATTGCCGCCGTCCTTGCTCGGCAGTCGGTCGATGGCATCGATCATCAGGTTGGTGAGATCTGGTCCGGTGCCGCCCTTGAGGTCGGAATAGTCGATGTTGCAGACCCGGACGGCATAGCGCCAGTCCTTGACTGCGAGACCGGCACGCCATTTGAACTGTGTACTCCACACCCGGTATTTCTTGACGATGCCACTCTCGGTGATCTGCTTGGTCTCGAGCCCGAGATCGTTCATCTCGAGACCGGCTTGGGTATTCTTCGGATAGATCCCGAAGATCCTTGTGGGGCTCCAGCTGACGATCCAGATCGACATGTTGTCCGACCCGCTGCCGCCGGCCGTGACCACGTTGTCCTTGGTATCGCCCGTGGTCGAGTTGTAGCGCTTGGTCAGGCCGTCGAAATCGCCCGGCGTCGTCTTGCTGTCGCCGTAGAACAGGGTCGTGGCCATCTTCTGGTTGAGCGCCTCGACCCAGGCGAGGTCCTCCGTCATCCGCGCCGCGGCGCGATCCGAGGCCAGCTCCAGGAGCGCCTCGTCCACCTCCGAAAATCCCTCGAACAGGGCACAGATCTCGTCGATCTGCGCCGTCGTGCTGGCATCGGTCGCGACGCCCTCGTTGAGCCGACGCGTCCCGACGCTCGGCAGGCGCGTACGCACCGAATGGCGGTGGCCGGTGGTCATGTTCCCTTCGATCCACAGCATGTCGTCGAGGATCGGATTGGTCTGGTTCAGCAGTTCGGTGATCATCGCGATCCGGCCGTCCGGATCGACGCGCTTTCCGAGTTCCAGCAGGGTCAGCGCCTGCGTGCCCATGGTGGCCATGTCAGGTCCTCATCTTCGGGTACATCTTGGACAGAACATCCTCCGGCGTGCCGGCGGGACGTCCCTGTGCGGGCGAATCCTCGGCCAGTTTGCGTCCGAGGTCGCGAAACGCGCGCACGAGCACCGGGTGGTTGCCAAGGCCCGTGTGCTCGAGGAGTTCGCGGAACTCCTCGTTGCCATAGTGGTCCATCGCCAGGGCCGCGAGCTGGGTAGTCTCGCGCATCCGCGCTCCGCCCAGCTCCTTGTCGGCCAGGATGGCCTCGCGCCATTCCTCGGCCAGCCTTTCGGCAGCGGCTTGCTGCTGGCGTAGGGGCTCTTCGACCGCCTGCCTCAGCACATCGCGGTGCAGCTTGGCGAGCTTGCCTGCGGCTTCGGGCGAGAGCCCGAGCTCGCCGGCGAGGCCCACGAAAGCCTGCCACTGCTCGCTGTCCGGGTCGATCCCTTCCGGCGGCTCGAAGCTCGCCACAGCGGATTTGTCCGCGGTTTCCCCGTCGGTGTCCTTCGCCCCGTCCACGGCCGTGCTCGGCTCCGCGGAATCTGTTGCCGCGTCCGCGCGATCGTCCGCTGCGACGCCGGTGGCTTCCTCTTGCTGCGGGTCATTCACCGTCTGATCGTCTGCGTTCTGCATCATCCTGCACCTTGAGCTGGAGCATCTGAACCAGAGTGCCGGGGTCGTGCCGAATGCACTGTCCCCAGAGCTCGGCGCCCAGGGACCGACGCCCGTGAAACCAGGCCACCGACGGCGTCGAGGGATCGGTGGCGGTGAAAAACCCGCTCATCTCGATGATCGAGTAGATCACCCGCAGCCCGTCCTCGCTGGACAGCACCCGGCACCATGCTTCCTGGACCCGGTTCATGCGCCGGTCCCCACGACGGGCGCGATCTTCTGCGCCACGTCGGCCGCGGCCTGGGCCTGCTGCAGCTGGGCCGCTGCTTCCTGCTGCTGGCGGCGCTGCTCGCGCATCGCTTCGACGTCCTGGTCGGAGCGCACGACACGCGGCCCGACGCCCAGCATCTTGGCCATCTCGTCGACCGCTTCGGCACCGTCGAGATCTCCTCATAAGACAATCTAGCTATTTCCGATGCTTTACCAAGACTTATTTTG
>CAYYZI010000426.1:0-3114 GCA_964475675.1 uncultured Geminicoccaceae bacterium | reverse complement strand
ATCCCGCTCGAACAGGAACTGCAGATAGGCGTCGGTGGAGAACTCCCAGACCACCCCGCCGTAGGTGCCCGGGGTGAGGAAGGAGTAGACCAGCACGAAACCCAGCGGCACCACCAGGAACAGGAGGATGGTCAGCAGCGCCGGCAGCAGCAGCAGGCGTTGCAGGCGCGGCGGTGCCAGTGCCGAACCGCCCTCGAGAGCGCCGCCGGCCATCACCCCTCCTCGGGAAGCAGGCGAGCCGCCGCCGGATCGAAGGCGATCCCCACCCGTTCCCCGCCGGCGAACGCTGCCGCCTCGCCGCCCGCGTTCTGCAGCCGCACATCGACCAGCGGCCCGCCGTCGAGACGCACCCGGTAGTCGGTATCGGAGCCGATATAGACCAGCCGTTCGACGGTCCCCGAAAACACCGCCCGCGCATCCCCGGGTGCCACCAGACGCAGCCGCTCGGGGCGGATCGCGAGGGTGGCCCGCCCGCCGGCGGCGATCCCCTCCCCTGCCGCCACCGGGATGCCGGCGCCGAAATCGGTGCGGCAGAGGGCACCGCCCCCCTCGATCCGCTCGACGGTGACGGCGAAGAAGTTGCCCTGGCCGATGAACTCGGCGACGAAGCGGTTCTTCGGCCGATCGTAGATCTCCTGCGGGCTGCCCACCTGCTGCACCAGCCCCTCGGACATCACCGCGATCTCGTCGCTCATGGTCAGCGCTTCCTCCTGATCATGGGTGACGAACAGGAAGGTGATGCCGGTCTCCTCCTGGAGCTGTTTGAGCTCCACCCGCATCTCCTGGCGCAGCTTGAGATCGAGGGCGGAAAGCGGCTCGTCGAGCAGCAGCAGCTTTGGATGCGGCGCCAGCGCCCGGGCCAGCGCCACCCGCTGCTGCTGGCCGCCGGAGAGCTGCGCCGGGTGCCGCTCCGCCAACCGCTCCAGCTTCACCAGAGCCAGCATGCGCCGCACCGTGGCCTCGATCTCCGCCCGCGGCCGGCCCAGCCGTTCGAGGCCGAAGGCCACGTTCTCGGCCACCGTCATGTGCGGAAACAGCGCATATTGCTGGAACACGGTGTTGACCGGCCGGCGGTTGGGCGGCAGGCGGCCGATATCCTCGCCGAACAGCAGGATGCGGCCGGCATCGGCATGCTCGAAGCCGGCGATCAGGCGCAGAAGCGTGGTCTTGCCGCAGCCCGAGGGGCCCAGCAGGGTGAAGAAGGCGTTGTCGGCGATCTCCAGCGAGACGCCCCTGAGCGCCTCCACCCGCTGGGCGCCGGCGCCGAAGCACTTGACCACCCCCTCGATGCGTATCGCGCATGCCTGCCGGTTCGGCCGCACCGCTTCCCTCCCCCGCGCTGCCCGCCGCCACTCAAGCAAATCGCGCGCTCCGCCTCAACCGCCGGCGGGCCCGGACTTTTCCGCATGCCGGCGCATGATCGGGGAATTTCAGCGCATCCACGCGTATAATTTAGCGTTTCCACAAGACATGGAGCCTAGCAGTGGACGCCGGTTGCAACATCCGGCGGAGAATCTGCCCATGTCCCTGTTCCACATCCGGGGCCGCCTCGTGCTCGGGTTCGCGCTCTTCGGCCTCGGCATCCTGGCCATCGTCCTGCTGACCCGTCAGCAGGTCTCCGGCCTCGCCGGGGTGGCGGAACGCACCGTGTCGCTGCGGGTCCCGACGGCCGAGGCCAGCCGTGCCCTGGCCGGCGACATCAACGCCTCGCTGGCGGCGCTCCGGGGCTGGCTGCTGACCGGCGATGCCCTCTTCAAGAACCGGCGGGCGGCCGCCTGGCAGGACATCGACCGGCAGACGGCGGTGCTCGCCGAACTCGCCGGCGACTGGAGCGACCCAGCCGACCGCCGAGCCTTGGCCGAGGTCGAATCCGAGCTCGCCGGGTTCCGGGAAGCGCAGGCACGGGTGGAGGCCGTCGCCCACACGCCGGATGCGGAGCCCGCGCGCAAGCTGCTGGAGGAGGAGGCGGCCCCCCGCGCCCGCGTCATCGCCGAGGCGATCACCCGCATGATCGATCTCGAGAAGACCATGCCGGCGACGCCCGAACGCAAGGATCTGCTGGGCATGATGGCCGATGTGCGCGGCAGTTTCGGCCTCGCCCTCGCCAACCTCCGGGCCTATCTGCTGACCGGCGAGGCCGGCTACCGCCAGGCCTTCGAAAAGCTGTGGCGGAAGAACGAGAGCCGCTTCGCCGATCTGTCGCGCAGCGGCTCCCTGCTGAGCCCGGAGCAGCGCCGGGCCTTTGCGCGCCTCGAGGAGGCGCGTGCGGCCTTCGCGCCGCTGCCCGCGCGCATGTTCGAGATCCGCACCTCCGAACGGTGGAACATGGCGAACTTCCTGCTGCGGAAGGAGGCGATGCCGGCCGCCGACCGCATCCTCGATCTGCTGCTCGGCGACCAGGGGCCGGACGGCGTCCGCGAGGGCGATGGCGGCCTCGTCGGTCGCCAGCGGCAGGCGCTCCTGGTCGAGGCCTCGGATGCCGTCGGGCGGGCGCAATCGCTGATCCGCCTGCTGGAGATCCTCCTGGCGGGGGCGGTGATCCTGGCCATCGCCACCATCGCCCTGCTCTCCCGTTCCATCGTCACCCCCATCACCCGCATGACCGCGGCCATGCGCGCCCTGGCCGGCGGCGAGTTCGGGGTCGAGGTGCCCGGCCTCGGCCGCCGCGACGAGATCGGGGCGATGGCGGAGGCGCTCGAGGTGTTCAAGCGCAATGCCGGCGATCTCCGGCGCAAGGTGCGCCTCGGCGAACTGGCGGTGGCCTTCGGCGAACGGGTCGGCGAGGTGGTGGAGGCGGTGGCCCGCTTCGCCGAGGAGATGCGGCAGGAAGCCGAAAACATGACCGGCCGGGCCACCGACACGAGCGCCCGCACCCAAAGCGTCGCCGACGCCTCGAAGGAGGCCGCCGGCAACGTCCAGACGGTGGCCGCCGCCGCCGAGGAGCTGGCCGCCGCGGTGGCCGAGATCGGTCAGCAGATGGCCCGATCGGCGGAGATCGCCGGGCGCACCGCGGCCGAGGCCGAGGATACCAACGGCAAGATCGCCGGTCTGGCCGAGGCCGCCCAGGAGATCGGCCGGGTGGTGGAACTGATCAACGACATCGCCGAGCAGACC
>CAYYZI010000425.1:0-3116 GCA_964475675.1 uncultured Geminicoccaceae bacterium | reverse complement strand
GCACCAGGCCCAGCACCGTGCCCAGGGTCTCGGCGAGGCGGGTCTTGGCCAGACCCGGCACGCCCACCAGCAGCACGTGACCGCCGGCGAGAATGGCGGTCAGGGTCTCCTCCACCACCGCTTCCTGGCCGTAGATGATGCGGCCGATCTCCCTGCGCAGGCGGGCCAGATCCTCGATCGCCCGCTCGACTTCACCCAGAACGTCGCTGTTGGTCTCGTCCAATCCCGACTGCTCCCGCAACTGTGCCCGCCACCACTGGATCGCGGCTCTCTTCGGCCATACATAACGCAAAACTGGAGCGATCGCAGAGGAAATAAACCCGTGCAGGGAGCCGGAACCGTGCCCGAGCGCAACTGGAATCCCGAGGCCGAACTGGCCGCTCTCGCGGCCGGCGCGCGGGCGCGCTGTCGGGACATCGGCATGCGCATCGACCGGCACGGCACCTGGTACCACGAGGGTGCCCCGATCGGCCGCGCCGAGCTCGTGCGCCTGTTCGCCACCGCCCTGCGCCGCGCCCCCGATGGCAGCCACTGGCTGCTCACCCCCTTCGAGCAGATTCCGGTCGAGGTCGAGGACGCGCCCTTTCTGGCGGTGGAGCTGGAGCGGCGGGGCGAGGGGCGGGATCAGCATCTGCGCTTTCGCACCAATCTCGATCGCTGGGTGGGCCTCGGCGAGGAGGCGGCATTGCGGCTCCGGTCCGACCATCGCGGAGCCTTCATCCCCTATCTCGCGCTGGAGCGGGGGCTGGAGGCGCGGATCCTGCGGCCGGTCTATTACGAGCTGGCCGAGCTCGCCGTTGCGGACGGTGCCGGCGTGATGGGCATATGGAGCGCCGGCAGGTTCTTCCCGCTCGAGGAAAACGGCGTCCGCGGTGCAGAGGGCGGGGAATGAGCGGCACCCTGCATCGCCTCGATCCCGGGACCATCGCCGCCCGCCTCGAGCGGGCCGTCGATGCGCCACCGCTCGGCGATGACGGTCCGGCGCCGTCGGCTCGCAAGCGGGTGCCGGCGGCGGTGCTGGTGCCGCTCATCGATCATGGCGACCACACCAGCGTGCTGCTCACCCGCCGCAGCCGCCATCTCCGGGACCATGCCGGTCAGATCAGCTTTCCCGGGGGGCGCATCGAGTGCTGCGACGCCGATCCGGCCTGCGCCGCCCTGCGCGAGGCCGAGGAGGAAGTGGGGCTGGCGCGCGAGGGAGTGCGCCTGCTGGGCAGGCTTCCGGTCTACGACACGGTCACCGGGTTCCGCATCCACCCCTATGTCGGCTGGATCGAGCCGCCGCCCCGGCTGCAGCTCGAGCCGCTCGAGGTGGAGGAGGCCTTCGAGGTGCCGCTGGCCTTCGTGCTCGACCCGGCCAACCATCGCCGCGAATATTTCGAGCGCCGCGGGCAGCGGCGGGCGACCTGGGTGCTGCCCTTCGAGGGGCATCACATCTGGGGAGCCACCGCCGGCATCCTGGTGAGCTTCTCGCGCCTGCTGAACGGCGATGCCGCCGGCCGCCGGGGCTGAGCGATGGCCGAACCGGGAGGCGATCGTCCGCTCGCCGAGGCACGCTGGCTCAACGCTCCGGAAACCCGTCGGGTGCTGGAAGCGCTGGCCGCCACCGGCAAGGAATCCCGCTTCGTCGGCGGCTGTGTGCGTGACACCCTGCGCGATCCCGATCTCGACATGGTCGATCTCGACATCGCCACCGCCGCCCGACCCGAGGAGGTGATGGCCAGCCTCGGAAAAGCCGGCATCAGGGTGGTTCCGACCGGCCTCAAGCACGGCACGGTGACGGCGATCCTGGGCGACCGCCATTTCGAGATCACCACCCTGCGGCGCGATGTGGAGTGTTTCGGGCGCCATGCGGCGGTCGAGTTCACCGAGGATTTCGAGGCCGATGCGGCGCGGCGCGATTTCACCATCAACGCCATGAGCTGCGATGCCGAGGGGCGGCTCTACGACTATTTCGGCGGGCGCGAGGATCTGGAGGCGGGGCGCATCCGCTTCGTCGGCGATCCGCGCCAGCGGATCCGCGAGGACTATCTGCGCATTCTCCGCTTTTTCCGCTTCTTCGCCCGCTTCGGCCGACCGCCGGCCGATCCGGAAGCGCTCGCCGCCTGCGCGGCCGAGGCCGAGGGGCTGGACCGCCTGTCGGGTGAACGGATCCGCCAGGAGTTCCTGCGCCTGCTGGCTGCGCCCGGGGCGCTGGCGGCCCTCGACCTGATGATCGAAACCGGGGTGCTGCGCCATGTCCTGCCGGTGGAGATCCATCGCGACCGCCTGGCGCGCCTTTTGGAGCTGGCCCCCGAGGCCGATCCCATCCTGCGGCTGGCGGCGCTCATTCGCGGGCCGAAGGTGGGCGCTTCGGAGGTGATCAACCTTTCGCACCGGCTGCGTCTGTCCAACCGCGAGACCGGACGCCTGATGGTGCTGATCAGCGAACCCCTGCCGGATCCGAAGGCTTCGCAAGCCGTCCACAAGGCGGCCATCTACAGGCTCGGCGCGCGCGCCTATACCGATCTGCTACGGCTGGCGGCCGCCGAGGGAGCGATGGATCGGGAACGGCTCGAAGCGCTCCTGGCCCTGACCGCCCAGTGGTCGCCGCCCGCCTTTCCGCTGCGCGGGCGCGATCTGGTGGCCCGGGGCATCCCGCCCGGCCCCGAGGTCGGCCGGCTCCTGCGGCAGCTCGAGGGCTGGTGGCTGGAAGGCGGGCTGACCGCCGACCGGCAGGCACTGCTGGCCGAACTCGAACGCCGGCTGCGCGCCTGAGACGGCCGCGCGGGCCGGGCTTGTCATCCTCGCCGGCGGCCATTAAGTAGGCGGCGACACCTCACGCAGGCCTCGGCACCCCCCTGTGCCGACCAACTCCGGTGTCCGGCCATGTGGCCGGGCCTCGCCTGCGGCGGACCAACCGGAAAAGGAACAGACCGATGGCGTTTCCCACATTCACGCTGCGCCAGCTCCTCGAGGCCGGCGTCCACTTCGGACATCAGACGCGGCGCTGGAACCCGGCCATGGCGCCGTACATCTACGGTGTGCGCAACGGCGTGCACATCATCGATCTCACCCAGACCGTGCCGATGCTCTACCGTGCCCTGCACGCGGTGCGCGACGCGGTGGCCGGCGCC
>CAYYZI010000424.1:0-3128 GCA_964475675.1 uncultured Geminicoccaceae bacterium | reverse complement strand
CAGCATCCGGCAGCCCTGCTCGAGGCACCAGCTCGCCAGCCGGTGCATCAGCGGCGAGCGCTCGACCACCGGCAGGAAGCGGTCGGGAGTGATCTGTCCGAGCCGCGGATGCTGCCAGCGCAGCAGAGCCTCGAACCCCCGCACCCGGCCGCTCTGGAGCTCGACCTGGGGCTGGTAGACGAGCTGGAGCTGCCGGTTCTCGAAGGCCAGATCGAAATCCGACAGCCAGCCCGAGGGCAGGCGCGTCCGTCGCCGCGAGCTGCGGTGGAATTCGCAACGGTTGCGGCCGTAGCTCTTGGCCTGGTAGAGGGCGCGATCGGCATTGCTCAGCAGGCTCTCGGCGGTCACCCCGTGCTGCGGATAGATGGCGCAGCCGATGCTCACCGTGCTGTGGATCCGCCGCCCGGCATGGCGATAGGGGCGCCCCAGCACCCGCAGGATGCGGTGGGCCACTTCCTCGAAATCGCGGAGCGTGGCGAGGCCCGGAACGATGATCGCGAATTCGTCGCCGCCGATCCGTGCGGCGGTGTCCACCCGCCGCAGATGGCGGGTCAGGCGGCGGCCCAGGAGTCGCAGCACCGCATCGCCCGCCTGATGCCCGTAGCCGTCGTTGAGCGACTTGAAGTCGTCGATATCGAGGCGCAGCACGCCGACCATGTGGCCGCCGCGATCGGCTGCCCGCAGGGCCTGCTTGAGGCGATCGCCGAACAGCCGCCGGTTGGCCAGCCGGGTCAGCGAGTCGTAGAGTGCGAGGCGGTGCATCTCGCCCTCGATGCGGGCGAATTCGCGTCCCGCCGCCGCCCAGTACGCATCGAGCGCGAGGCAGATATCCACCGTGGCCAGTTTGCTCAGATACTGAATGGCTTCGGCCGCCCGCTCTCCCGGCAGTCTCCGCACCAGGATCACGGCGAGCCGGCTGGTGACGAAATTGTGGCCCAGGAGAAAGGCACCGGGATCGACGCCGGCCACGTAGTGGGTCTCCCCCACCCGTTTCGCCCGCGCCGCATAATCCTGATCGAAGGCGCCCGCGAACACCGCCCGCCAGTGGGCCATCTGGGCCCGTTTCAGGCGGACCACGGTGGGCCCGGAGTCGACCAGCGGGGCGAGCTCGGGAATGCGTGCGATTTCCTCGTAGAGGGCGTCGAGAACCTCGGGCAGGGACTCGAGCAGCAGTTCCTGTACCGCGGGCGCGAGGCCGGCGCGCAGCTCCTCGGCCGAGGAACCGAACAGCAGCATCCCCCGGCCCTGCGCGCGCCAGGCCGAAAGCGCGTCCTGCAGAAGGGCGAGTCGTCGCCAATGCACTGAGGTTTCGGGAACATCCATGACTGTAGCCTTTCCTTGGCGACCTTGCGCCCTTTCCGCATTCATGCCGTCCGCCAAGCGTTCACCCGACTCGATACAGGCTGCGGCACAGCGGACTGGTTGTGCTGCGCGCGCCGTTAATAGCCAATTAATACGCAACAAACGGGACCGGATCGCCCAGTCCCGCGGCCGATTTATGCGTATCTATGCGTATCTCTGCGGCCGCCGGCCGGCACGGCGTCCGGTCAGATGCCGAGCCAGCCGGCGATGGTCTCGATCTGCTCCGCGCGCATCAGCGCCGGGGCGTGGCCGATGCCGGCGAAGGTGACGAGACGGGCGCGCGGGCCGCGCATGGTCATGGCCATGGCGGTGGCCGGGTCGAGCACCGGGCTCAGCGCCCCGCGCAGCACCAGCACCGGGCAGGACAATCGCTCGTAGGCCGGCCACAGATCGAGATCCTCCGCCGTCTCCTCGAGAAAGGGGACGCGGATGGCGGGGTCGTAATGGAGCCGCAGCCGGCCCCCTTCCCGGCGTGCGCTGTGGATCGCCAGATGCCGCCACTGGGCCTCGGTCAGCGGCCCGAAACCGGCATGGATCCTGCGCAGATGGGCCTCCAGCTCGGCGAGATCGGCAAAGGACAGATCGAGACCGAGATAGGCGCGGATGGGCTCCAGCGCGGCGGCGGCGACGAAGGGGCCGATATCGTTGAGCACCAGCCGCGCGATGCGCTCCGGCTGCCGCGCCGCGAGGCCGAGGGCGATCAGCCCGCCCATCGAGGTGCCGATCCAGTCGACCGCGTCCAGCTCCAGCCGATCGAGCAGCTCGCGCATGTGCCCGACGTAGGTGTCCAGCACGTAGCCGCGCGGATCCTCGAGCCAGTCGCTCCGGCCGCGGCCGACGACATCGACGCAGAGCACCCGTGTGCCGCCGACGGCCAGCCGCGCCGCCAGGAAATCGAAATCGCGGGCGTTGCGGGTCAGCCCGTGCACGCAGAGGACGGTGCGGGAGGCAGCTTCCTCACCCCATTCGGTCCAGGCGAGAGCGACGCCCTCTCCGGATGCGCCCAGCCGCAGCCGCCGCTGCCGCATCGCCGTTCGCCGTGCCTCAGAGCTCGTTGAAGAGATCGGTCGACAGATAGCGTTCCGCGGCCGAGGCGACGATCACCACGATCCGCTTGCCGGCCATCTCGGGACGAGCGCCCACCTCGAGGGCGGCGGCGATGGTCGCCCCCGAGGAGATGCCCACCGGGATGCCCTCGAGGGCGGCGGTGCGGCGGGCCATCTGGAAGGCGGTCTCGTTGCCGATGCGCACGACCTCGTCGATCAGCGACATGTCCAGCACCGGCGGAATGAAGCCGGCGCCGATGCCCTGGATCTTGTGGGGACCGGGACGGCCGCCGGAGAGCACCGGGCTGTCCTCGGGTTCGACCGCGATCATCCGCAGATGCGGCAGGCGCGGCTTGAGAACCTGGCCGCAGCCGGTAATCGTGCCGCCGGTGCCCACCCCGGCGACGATGGCATCGAGCCGATGGCCGGTATCCCGCCAGATCTCCTCGGCGGTGGTCCGCCGATGGACCTCGGGATTGGCCGGGTTCTCGAACTGCTGGAGCATCAGTGCGTTCGGGTTTTCGCGGCAGATCCGCTCGGCCGCCTCGATCGCCCCGCGCATGCCCTTCTCGGCCGGGGTCAGCTCCAGCTCGGCGCCCAGCAGCTTGAGCATGCGGCGACGCTCGATGGACATGCTCTCGGGCATGGTCAGCACCAGCCGGTAGCCCTTGGCGGCGCAGACGAAGGCCAGCGCGATGCCGGTATTGCCCGAGGTCGGCT
>CAYYZI010000423.1:0-3129 GCA_964475675.1 uncultured Geminicoccaceae bacterium | reverse complement strand
GTCCCCGAGACCCCGGCGCCCGCGCCGGTGGCCGAAGCCGAGGCGCCGGCACCCGCCCCCGCACCGGAACCGGCTGCCGAGACCCTGGCCGAGACCCCGGTACCGGCCCCCGAAGGCGAAGCCCCGGCGGCGTCCGATGCCGAACCGGCCCTGCCTGAGCCGGCCGCCGCCGCGCCGGCACCGGCCGAACCGGCGCTCGCCGCCGAAGAGGAAGAACTGTTCCCGCGGATCCCCCTGGCCGAGTTCGCCGAGGCCGCACGCGCCGCCCCCGCGCCGGTCACCGGCGAGCTGGACTACGGCATCGTGCAGAAGGGCGACACCCTGTGGAAGATCGCCGAGAAGCTGCGGCCCAGCGATTCGGTTTCCATCTACCAGGTCATGATGGCCCTGCTGGTGAGCAACCCCGAGGCCTTCGTCGACGGCAACATGAACCGGCTCAAGGTCGGCCACGTGCTGCGGATCGACGATCCCGACATCATCACTTCCGTCAATCCCCGCGAGGCCGAGATGGAATACCGGGCCCAGCTCCAGGCCTGGCAGGACTACCGGCAGAGCGTGGCCGGCGAGATGCCGGCAGAGACCCAGCCCGTGGTGGCCGGGGAGGCCGCGGCGGGTGAGACGGAAGGCGAAGCCGGCAGCGGCGAACTCACCCTGGCCTCGCCGGACGGGGGCGATCTGCAGGCCGGCACCGGCACCAGCGAAGAGGCGGCCCGCAACGAACTGCTGACCCTGCGCGAGGAACTGCGCCAACTGCGTGAAGACAGCGCGGCCATGGGCGGTCACAACGAACAGCTCAACCGCGAACTGCAGGCCCTGGAAGAAGAACTCAACCGCAAGCAGCGCGCCCTGTCGATCAGCGACGACGAACTGGCGGCGCTCCAGCAGCAACTGGCCAGCGCCCGCGAAGCGGCCGCCGCCCAGCCGGCGCCGGCCGAAGCCGAAGAAACGGCCGGTGCGACGGCCGCCGGCAGCCAGGCGGCGGCACCGGCCGAGACGCAAGAAGCCGACGAGGGCCACGAGGCCGGCATGCACGACCAGGCCATGGCCGAAACCGAAACGCCGGCGACCGCGCCCGCCGCGCCTGCCGGGGGCGAGGAAGAGGTGGCCATGGCCGAGACCAAATCCCCGGTCGAGCTGGCCGAGGAGATCGCCCAGCGCGAGGAACAGCGGCCGCAGGCCGCCCCGGCTCCGGCCGCGCCTGCCGCCCAGGACGAAGGCGGCATCATGCAGACGGTCATGGGCGTGGTGGCCGGGATCGGTGACGGCCTGCGAGGCGCGTTCGGCGGCCTGCCCGGCAACTCCCTGCTGATGTTCGTCGGCCTGCCGGTCCTGCTGGTGCTGCTGCTGATCGCGGCCATCGTCATCCGCCGCCGCCGTTCGGCAGAGGACTACCAGGAAAGCATTCTCACCGGCGAACCGGCGGCTGCCGCGGCCGGGGCAGGGGAGGCGGCTGCCGCCGGTCCCGAGTCCGAGGAAGAGTCGTCCTTCCTGAGCGACTTCGCGGTCAGCGGCGCCGGCGCCATTCAGACCGAAGACAGCGAGGTCGATCCCCTCACCGAAGCCGACGTGTTCGTCGCCTATGGCCGCTACGAGGCCGCCGAGGAGCGCCTCAAGGAAGCCATCGAGAACGATCCGAACCGCGCCGAGCTCAAGCTCAAGCTGATCGAGCTGTATCACACCACCAAGAACAAGCCGGCCTTCGAAAATGCCGCCGAGGAGTTCTATGCCAGCCTGGGTGACGGCGCGGCCGAGAACCCCATGTGGCAGAAGGTGGTGGCCATGGGCGTGGAGCTGGTGCCCAACAATCCGCTGTTCAGCAATGCAGGCAGTGCCGCGGCCGCCGAGGCCGCTGCCGAAGTGGCCGCCTCCGACACCTCCAGTGTCAGTCTCTCCGACAGCCAGGTGATGGACATCGGTCTCGACACCGGCGTCTTCGACGTGGCCGATCTGGGCACCAGCGAGCCCAAGACCGAGGCGAAGAGCGATGCCGGGGCCGAGGCGCCCGTCAATCCGATGGACTCGGGCGTGACGGAATTCACTCTCGACACGGAACCCGCCCCGCCGGCAGCGGAAGAAAGCGCCACGCCGGCGAGCAGCCCGTCCGCGAGCGAAGAGAGCGGTCTGGACTTCAACCTCGATCTGGAAACCCCGGCGGAGACGGCCGGCGAACCCGCGCCGGAGAAGGCGGCGAAGGCAGACGAAGGCGGTCTCGATTTCAGCCTCGACACGGAAACCGAAGCGACCGGAGAGACCGAAACACCGGCCGCCGGCGAAGACAGCGAGGCGACGCTTGACTTCAATCTCGAAGTGGATGAGGCGCCCACCGCCCAGATGACCGCCGAGGCGGCCGCCGAAGCGGGGCTGGACTTCACGCTCGACACCGACACCGGCAAGGAAGACTCGGGCACCCTCGACTTCGATCTCGATCTGGGTGCCCAGGCCCCGGCCGGCGACGAGGACGAGACGGCGGAAATGAGCCTCGATCTCGAGGCCCCGGCCGCAGAAGCGCCTTCCGCCTCCGATACCAGCATGGCCATCGACATCAGTGACGACAGCACCGCCACCATGCCCGAGCCCAGCGGCATGGACTTCGAGCTGGATGCCACCGATGCCAGCCTGGACATTGGCACCGGCGACGAGGTGGGCACCAAGCTGGATCTGGCCAAGGCCTACATCGACATGGGCGATCCGGAAGGCGCCCGCAGCATCCTCGACGAGGTGCTCGACGAAGGCAACGAGGAACAGAAGCAGGAAGCACAGCAACTGCTCCAGCAGATCGCCTGATCCCTGTTTCGCCAACCAGCCCGCGGGCCCCGGCAAGTCGCTTGCCGGGGCCCCTGCACGTCTGAACAATGCGCATCGCACTCGGCATCGAATACGACGGCCAGCCCTTCTGCGGCTGGCAGTATCAGGATCACAGCCCCTCGGTTCAGGAAGCGGTGGAGAAGGCGCTCTCCTTCGTCGCCGATCGGCCCGTGCAGGTGATCTGCGCCGGGCGTACCGACACCGGCGTGCATGCCGCCTGCCAGATCGTCCATTTCGACACCGAGGTGGAACGGGATGCCGAAGCCTGGATCCGGGGCGGCAACGTCAACCTGCCCAAATCGATCAGCATCCTCTGGGCGAAAC
>CAYYZI010000422.1:0-3132 GCA_964475675.1 uncultured Geminicoccaceae bacterium | reverse complement strand
GTCTATTCGCTCTGCGTGGCGCATATCAACGATTTCCTCGAGGCCGAGGAGATGGTGGCGGCGAGCGGCGCCCTGCTGCTGGCCAACGGCGCCGGTGCGGTGGCCGGCCCGCTCCTGGCCGCGGCACTGATGAGCGGGCTCGGGGCGCCGGGCTTTCCCCTGCTGCTGGCGCTGGTGATGCTGGGGATCGGCGGCTTCGCCCTCTATCGGCTGACCGTGCGGCCGCCGGTGCCGAGTGAGGAGCGGACCCAGTTCATGGCCCTGCCGCAGCTCTCGCCGGTGGCTCTCGAGCTCGCCCAGGAGCAGGCCTCGGAACAGGGCGTTGCCAGCGAGGGCGCCGAATCGAGCGCGCCTCCGCAGGCCTCGGGATGAGCCCGGTCAACCGATTTTTTTCTCGCACCCCCCGGCCCTGCGCCTTATAGTCGCCGGCGGTCGTTTTCGTTGGGGGTTCGGCGTCAGGGCTTGTCCGTTGTGTGCATGTTGAGAAATCTCCAGCCGATTTCTCGTTGGTTCCCTCGGTGTGATGCAGCCGGCGTCGATCTCCGTGTCGTGTGCGCCGCGTTTTCGATGCAGCCAGGGCCGAAGCGGGCGGGTTTCGTCGTTCCTCCGAAAGGAACGGCCGGTTCGTGATCCGCTTGTCCCTGGAGTCTTCCCATGACGCGCAAGATCTTCGTCGCCAACTTCCCCTATCAGACCACGGTGGAGGAGCTGTCGACCCTGTTCGAGGAGCATGGCGAAGTGGTTTCGGCCAAGATCGCCACCGACCGTGACACCGGCCGCTCCCGCGGCTTCGGCTTCGTCGAGATGGGCAGCGAGGAGCAGGCGGCCGAAGCGATCCGCAGCCTCAACGGTTACGAACTCGGCGGGCGCCCGCTGGCAGTGCGCGAAGCCGAGGAGCGCGGCCCGCGCCGGACCGGACCGGGCGGATTTCGCAGCGGCGCCGGGCGGCGCTATCCGGGTGGTGGCGGCGGCCCGCGCTACTGAGCCTCCAGCGGCAATTCCGGGGCCGCGACGCATTCACCGTCGCGGCCGCTTCCCGCCCTTCCCGCCGGCGGCCCGTGCGTTGACGCGGCATGGGTGCGTGCCTACATGAGGCCTGCCCCATCTTCGCAGCGCAGCACGGGTGCATGATCGTCGAACTCAACGCACGTTCCCGCGAGATCTTCCGACAGATCGTCGACGCCTATGTGGCGACCGGCGAACCGGTCGGCTCGCGCACCGTCGCCCGCAAGCTCGGCGACCAGCTCTCGCCGGCCACGGTGCGCAACGTGATGGCCGATCTCGAGGATCTCGGGCTGCTGTTCGCACCGCACACCTCCGCCGGGCGGATCCCCACCGAGGCCGGGCTTCGGCTCTACGTCGACGGCCTCTTGGAGATCGGCGGGCTGAGCGAGGAGGAGCAGCGGGCGATCGAGGCGCGCTGCGTGGGCAGCGGACGCAGCATCGAGGCGGTGCTGAGCGACGCCTCGGAAGCCCTGTCCGGCCTCTCCCAGCATGCCGGCATCGTCGTCGCTCCCACCCATGAGCGGCCCTTCAAGCATATCGAGTTCGTGCCGCTCAGCCCCGGCCGGGCGCTGGTTGTGGTGGTCGCCGACAACGGTCTGGTCGAGAACCGGGTGATCGACATTCCGCTGGGCATGTCGCCCTCGATCCTGATCGAGGCCGGCAACTATCTGACCACCCGCCTCGCCGGCAGGAATTTCGAGGAGGCGCTGGAGCAGATCCGCAGCGAGATCGAGCAGCAGAAGGTGGAGCTCGACGCGCTGGCCCGCCAGGTGGTGGAGACCGGTCTGGCGACCTGGGCGGAGGACCATGATCGCGACGGCGGCTTTCTCATCGTCCGCGGCCACGCCAAGCTTCTCGAAGACGTCACCAATCTCGCCCAGCTCGAACGCATCCGGGCGCTGTTCGAGCTTCTGGAGCGGCGCAAGAGCCTCTTGCGGCTGCTGGAGCTGACCCGCAGCGCCGAAGGCGTCCAGATCTTCATCGGTGCCGAGAACGAGCTGTTCGGCCTGTCCGGCTGCTCGATGATCGTCGCCCCCTACCGCGCCGGGCGCGAGGGCGGCAGCGCCCAGGTGGTCGGTGCCATCGGCGTCATCGGCCCGACCCGGATGAACTACGCCCGCATCATTCCCATGGTCGATTACACGGCCCGCGTCGTCAGCCGAATCCTCGGAGCATCGGACACAGAGAGCGAAGCATGAGCAACGATACCAGGAAGCAGAAGGAAGCCCCGACCTCCGCCGAGGAGCAGGGGCAGCAGCCGACCACCGCCACCGAGGCGAAGGGGCCCGAAGCCGAACTCGCCGAGCTCAAGGAGCGCCACCTCCGCACCTTGGCGGAGCTCGAGAATCTGCACCGGCGCCACGCCCGCGAGCTCGAGGAGATGCGCAAATATGCGATGACCGGCTTCGCCCGGGATCTGCTGGAGGTCGCCGACAATCTGCGCCGGGCGCTGGAGAGCGTGCCGCGCGAGGCGCTGGAGACCGACGAGCTGCTGCGCAACCTGGTGACCGGCGTGGAGATGACCGAACGCCAGCTCCTCAATGTCTTCGAGAAATACGACATCCGGCGGATCGAACCCGAACCCGGCGAGCCCTTCAGCCACGAGCTGCATCACGCGATGTACGAGGTGGAAACCCCCGACCATCGCCCCGGCGTCGTTGCCGAAGTGATGCAGGTGGGATATCGGATGGGCGACCGGCTGCTGCGGCCGGCGCGGGTGGGCATCGCCAAGCTCCCGGTTCCGGTTCCCGAGCAGCCGGCGAGCGGGGGTGAAGCCGGGACCGCTCCCGAGGCCCGCGGTCGGCGCATCGACACCAAGGCATAGGTCGGAAGCGGCCGCGCGTTCCCGGCCCCGGCGGGGCCGCCGGGGGAAGGCCGTGCCGGAAGGCGGGAAAGACATGACGGACAGCGTGAAGAAGGTCGTGCTGGCCTATTCGGGCGGGCTCGACACCTCGGTGATCCTGCGGTGGCTGCAGGAGGTCTATGGCTGCGAGGTGGTGACCTTCACCGCCGATCTCGGCCAGGGCGAGGAACTCGGCCCGGCCAGGGCCAAGGCCGAGATGATGGGGGTCCGGGAGATCCATATCGAGGATCTCCAGGAGGAGTTCGTGCGCGATTACGTCTTCC
>CAYYZI010000421.1:0-3148 GCA_964475675.1 uncultured Geminicoccaceae bacterium | reverse complement strand
AAATCGAACTGTCTGTCGATCGTGCCGGTGGAAACACCGCTCGGGACCAAACGCCAGATCGACCAGTCCTCCTGCAACAAGGATTTCTCCTGCATCGAGGGCTTCTGCCCGTCCTTCGTCACCATCGAGGGTGGCGCGCTGCGGAAACGTGCCGGCCTGTCCGGCCCGGAGATCGAGCAGCGGCTGGCGGCTCTGCCGCAGCCGGAGCTGCCGGCCATCGACGAGGGTTTCGATCTGCTGGTGACTGGCGTCGGCGGCACCGGCGTGCTGACGGTGGGGGCATTGCTGGGCATGGCCGCCCATCTCGAAGGTCGTCCGGTCTCGGTGCTGGATTTCACGGGCCTCGCCCAGAAGGGCGGGGCGGTGCTGAGCCATGTCCGGATCGGCGGCGAAGCGCCTCTCCATCAGGCCCGGATCGAGCCCGGCAATGCCGACGCGCTGATCGCCTGCGACCTGGTGGTGGCGGTCTCGCCCGACGCGCTCACGACCCTGCGTCGCGGGAAAAGCCGGATCGTCGCCAACGCCCACAGCCTGCCCACCGCGGACATCATCCGCGATCCGGATTACCGGATCGACACCGAAAGGCTCCTGGAGCGGCTTCGCCGGGCGGCGGGCGAGGACCGGGTCGGCGCCATCGACGCCCATCGGCTGGCCCTGGCGGTTACCGGCGATGCCATCGGCGCCAATGTGCTGCTCACCGGCTACGCCTGGCAGAAGGGGCTGATCCCGCTGGCGCTGCGGGCGATCGAGCGGGCCATCGAACTCAACGGTGTGGCGGTCGAGGCCAACCGGCGGGCCTTCGCCTGGGGGCGTCTGGCCGCGGCCGATCCGGATTTCGTGGCCGGGCTGCTGGCGCCCGAGGAGGGGCCGCCGCGGGGCTTCGAAGCCCTGCTCGCCCATCGCCGGGCCTTTCTGGTGGACTATCAGGACGAGGCCTATGCCGCTTCCTTCGAGGCGCTGGTGCGCAGGGTAGCGGCACGCGAACGGGCGCGGTTCGGCGAGAATCGCACCGCGCTCGCCGAGGCGGTGGCCGAGGGGCTGTTCCGGATGATGGCCGTCAAGGACGAATACGAGGTGGCCCGGCTCCATACCGACGGCGCCTTCGAGCGCAAACTGCGCGAGACCTTCGAGGGCCGATACCGCCTGCGCTTCCATCTGGCGCCGCCGCTCCTGGCCTGGCTCAAGGACGGCAACGGCCGACCCCGCAAGTTCGCCTTCGGTTCCTGGATCCTGCCGCTGATGCGTCTCCTGGCGCGGATGAAGCGGCTGCGTGGCAGCCGTTTCGATCCGTTCGGCTGGACCGCCGAGCGACGCCTCGAGCGACGCCTGCGGGAGGAATACCGGGCGATGATCGAGGAGCTTCTGGAGGGTCTCGACCATCACAATCACGAGACCGCGGTGAAGCTCGCCGCCCTTCCCGGCATGCTCCGGGGCTTCGGCCATGTCCGCCGGGCCAACGTCGCCCGCTACCGGCAGGAAAGGCGGACCCTGCTCGAGGAGTTCGCCCGCACGCCACCCGGTTCCTGGCCGGTGGCCGCGGAATAGGCCCGCTCTTGCCATCCTCTCCCTGCCGCGATTGAGTGGTACCGCACGACAACAAGAGCAGGGAGACATGCCGATGTGCGTTCCGGGCTGCATGGAGCTCGTTCACGACCGCCTGAGCCGACGCGGTTTCCTGGTCCGCGGCACCACCACCCTCGGGGCGGCCGCCGCCTATGCGGCGATGCCGCGTTCCCCGTCCTATGCCGCCGAGCCCAGGAGCTTCACGAAAGTGGTGGACCTCACCCATACCCTGTGGCCGGAATTTCCGACCTTCTTCGGCAAGCCCCAGGTCGAGGTCGAGGTGCTGTTCAGCTATGCCGAACACAAGTTCAACATGAAGAAATGGTCGGTGGTCGAGCATACCGGCACCCATATGGACGCGCCCATCCATTTCTCCGCCGACGGGCAGGACGCGGCGGAGGTGCCGATCGAAAATCTGGTGGTGCCGCTGGTGGTCATCGACATCGCCGCGCGGGCCGAAGAGAATCCGGACGCTCAGGTGACGCCGGACGATATCCGCGCCTTCGAGGCGGCGCACGGCCCGCTGCCCGACGGCTGCTGCGTGGCCATGTACAGCGGCTGGGAAAAGCATCTGCGCAGCGACAAGTTCCGCAATGCCGACGGCGACGGCGTCATGCATTTCCCGGGCTTCCATCCCGAGGCGGCGCAGATGCTGCTGGGCGAGGGGCGGAACGTGCTGGGCATCGCGGTGGATACCCTGTCTCTGGATTTCGGCCCGTCGAAGGATTTCGCCACCCATTACGCCTGGCTGCCGACCAACCGCTGGGGCCTCGAGAACGTCGCCAATCTCGGCGAGCTGCCGCCGGTGGGCGCGACCCTGGTGGCCGGCACGCCCAAGTTCCAGGGTGCCACCGGTGGTCCCTCACGACTGATCGCCCTCGTCTGAGGGCTCCGTCGTTCGGCCGTGGCCGGGCCCCGCTCGAGGCCGGGGCTCGGCTGCGCGCCGACGGCAGGGGGCTTGCGCCGGCGGCCGGGCATTGGCTAGGCTGCGGCCGATCGACGCGGCGGCTGGGGATGGTGTGCGGTGAAACGGCCCCTTTCGATGCTGTTCGTGGCCATGCTCGGTTCATGGCCGGCTCTGGCCGACGCCGCGGCGGAGGGGCGCGAGCTCGCCCAGAAACTGTGCGCCCGTTGCCATGCGATCGACCCCGCCGCGCCCTGGAACAGCATCGGCAGCACCCCTTCCTTCATGCTGATGGCGAAGAAGCTGGAACGCTACGAGCAGCGCGTGCTGACCGTGACCAGACGGCGCCCCCATATCGCGCAGCGATTTACCGTGTCCGATGATGATCTGAAACGTATCCTCGCCTATATCCGCACGCTGAAGCGCGACTGACCGGGCCGGGTTTTTTCTTTCTCGCCCCGATGCTGCTTCGCCGACCTGCATCCCCCGCAGTGCCGGTGCCGGAACACAACAAGGGACCAGGTCCGTGCCGTTCTTCGACAATCCCCGACGTCTCGACGAGCCGTCACGACAGCGACTCGCGGCCGTCGCCCGCGAGCTGCGGCTGCTGGCGGCGAGTGTGCCGGCCCTCGACATCATCTGTCACGACCTCGCGCGCATCGTCGAGCGGCTGGCGCGCAT
>CAYYZI010000420.1:0-3150 GCA_964475675.1 uncultured Geminicoccaceae bacterium | reverse complement strand
GGGGATCAGCCGCAGGATGGCCGCCCGCATCGGCCGGGCCTGGCACGAGCGCGCCGCCGAACGCGAGGCCCTTCTTTTTCTGCAGCGCCACGGCCTCGGTGCCCGCCGGGCGCGGGCCGTTCTCGATGCGCTCGGCGAGACCACCGTCGCCCGGGTGAGCGAGGATCCCTACTGCCTGGTGCGCAACGTGCGCGGCATCGGCTTTGCCACCGCCGATGCGGTGGCGCGGCGGCTGGGCATCGCCGAGGATGCCCCGGTGCGCAAGGTGGCGGCGCTCGAAGAGGCGCTGCGGCGGGCTGCCGAGGAAGGACATAGCGCGGTCGAGGAAGAGGCCCTCCTGCAGGCGGCGGCCGAACTCCTGCACAGCGATGTCGACGGTTTCCGGGAGGCGCTGGCTACCGCTCTCGAGGATCGCCGGCTGGTGCGCCGGCGCATGGGCCCCCTCGCCTATCTGCTGCTGCCCGAATTCGACCAGGCCGAAGCCGATATCGGTCGCGATCTGGAACGCCTGGGGGCGGGCCTGCCGCCGTGGCATCCGCTCGACGCCGAGCAGGCGCTGCGCGAGGCTTCGCGGGCCCTCGAACTGGAGCTCTCGGCGCGCCAGAAGACCACGCTCGTGGAGCTGCTCGGACACAAGATCATCATCCTCACCGGCGGACCGGGCACCGGCAAGACCACGCTCGTGCGCGCCTTTCTCCGGAGTCTGGCCGGCCGCGACCTGGCGATCGCCCTGGCCGCGCCCACCGGACGTGCCGCCCGCCGCCTGTCGGAAAGTACCGGGCACGAGGCCTCGACCCTGCACCGTCTGCTGGAAGCCGAACCCGGGCGCGGCTTCCGGCGCGGCCGTGGCCGCCCCCTCGAGCTCGATCTGCTGGTGGTCGACGAGGCTTCGATGGTCGATCTGCAGCTGATGCAGGCGACGCTCGCAGCACTGCCTTCACGCTGTGCCCTGCTGCTGGTGGGCGACGCCGACCAGCTCCCCTCGATCGGCCCCGGCCAGGTGCTGGCCGATCTCATCGCCAGCGGCCGGTTGCCGATGGCGCGTCTGACCGAAATCTTCCGCCAGGCGGAGGAGAGCGGCATCGTCATCAGCGCCCATCGCGTCAATCGCGGCCTGCCGCCGCGCTTTTCCCATGACGGCCAGGCCGGGGACTGTTTCGGGGTCCGTTTCGACCGGACCGAACAGGCCCGGGAGTTGCTGCTGGAGCTGGTGGCCAGACGGGTGCCCGAGCGCTTCGGTCTGGATGCCGTGCGGCAGCTCCAGGTGCTCTGTCCGACCAACCGCGGGCCGCTGGGCACGATCGAGCTCAACCGGCTCCTGCAGGAGCGGCTCAATCCCGAGCCGGCGGCGATGATCGAGCATCGCGGTCTGCGCTTCGCCCTCGGCGACAAGGTGATGCAGACCGAAAACGACTATCAGCGCGAAGTCTACAACGGCGATATCGGCATGATCGTCGAGCTCGAGCGCCGCAGCCGCACGCTGGTGGTCGATATGGAGGGGCATCGGGTGCGCTATGCCGGCGCCGATCTCGACAGGCTGGTGCCGGCCTATGCGATTACGGTACACAAGGCCCAGGGCAGCGAATACCCCGCGGTGGTGCTGGTGCTGGCCCGCGAGCACGGGCGCATGCTGCGCCGGCGGCTGCTCTATACGGCGATCAGCCGGGCGCGGCGGCTGCTGGTGGTGCTGGCCGAGCCCTCGGCACTGGAACGGGCCATTCGCACCGCCGATACCGAGCGCTGCTCGCTGCTGCGCCATCGTCTGCTGGGTGAGGTCGAAAACGGATCATGACCGACAACGAAATCGAGGACCGGCTCGCGGCCGGCTGCGAGATCTTGCGCGAGGCCGGCCGCACCGCCCTCGGCTTCTTCCAGCGGCGCGACCGGCTGACCATCGAACGCAAGGGCCGCCAGGATCTGGTGAGTCGCGCCGATCGCGAGGTGGAAAGCCTGATCCGGGCGCGTCTCGCCACCCGCTTTCCGCAGGACGAAGTGATCGGCGAGGAGCAGGGCGGCCGCTCCGCCCCCCGGGTCTGGATCACCGATCCGATCGACGGCACCGCCAATTTCCTGCGTGGCATTCCCTACTGGAGCATGACCCTGGCCTTCGTCCTCGAAGGTCGCCCCCGGATCGGTCTCACCTACGACCCCCTCCACGACGAGCTGTTCGCAGCCATGGCCGGCAGGGGCGCGCATCGAAACGGCAGGCGGATCCATGTCTCGCAGGCGCAGCGGCCCGAGGAGGCCTGTGTCGGCCTCAGCTTCAGCTTCCAGACGCCGGTAGCCGAGTATACGGGGATCCTGGCGCGCCTTCTCGAGGCCGGTTTCGATCACCGGCGGATGGGCTCGGCGGCATTGAGCCTGGCCCATCTCGCCGATGGCCGGCTGGATGCCACCTTCACCCTGCGCACCCATAGCTGGGACGTGCTTTCCGGGCTTTTGCTGGTGCGCGAGGCGGGGGGAAGGGCCACCGATTTTCCGGGCGATCTTCTGGAGAGCGCCAGCGCCGCCGCCGCCACGCCCGGCGTCGCCGCCGAGATCGCGGCGCTGACCGGCATCCCGCTGCCGGCGTGAAAGGATCTCTCAGGAAGCGGCGATCCGCCCCTCGTCGAGCCGGGCGTAGACCGAAGCCAGCTGCTGGATCCGCCGGATCATGGCATAGAGACCGTTCTGGCGCCCGGGAGTGAGCAGTCGCCCCAGCCCCACCCGCTCGAACAGCTCGGGCGGCGTGGCCAGGATTTCGGCCGGGGGGCGATCGGAATAGAGGCGCAGCAGGAGCGCGATCAGCCCGCGGACGATGATCGCGTCGCTGTCGGCACGCAGCCGCAGCCGCCGGCCGGCCTCGTCGTACTCGGCCACCAGCCAGACCTGGCTCTGGCAGCCTCGCACCTTGTTGCCTTCGGTCCTGTGGCGTTCCTCGAGCGGCGGCAGCGCCTTGCCCAGTTCGATGAGATATTCGAGCTTCTCGCGGGGATCCTCGAAAAGCGCGAACTCCTCGACGATGCGCTCCTGCTCCTCGGCGATGGCCGCGGCCCGCTCCATGCATCCGCCCCTTGTCATGCTCCTGACGCTCCATATGCTGGCGCCGACTGCCAGGTCAACTGCTCCGCTTTGGCCACCCCTGCTCGGAGAGGGCGCGCTGCACCTGCT
>CAYYZI010000419.1:0-3153 GCA_964475675.1 uncultured Geminicoccaceae bacterium | reverse complement strand
CCTTGCCGGCGCCGACCAGGGTGTGGAGCTCGTCGATGAAGAGGATGATCTCGCCTTCGGAGGCGGTCACTTCCTGGAGGAGGGCCTTGAGGCGCTCTTCGAACTCGCCGCGATACTTGGCGCCGGCCAGCATGGCACCGAGATCCAGCGCCAGGATGCGCCGGTCCCTGAGCCCTTCGGGCACGTCGCCATTGACGATGCGCTGGGCCAGACCCTCGACGATGGCCGTCTTGCCGACGCCGGGATCACCGATCAGCACCGGATTGTTCTTGGTGCGCCGCGACAGCACCTGGATGACCCTGCGAATCTCCTCGTCCCGCCCGATCACCGGATCGAGCTTGCCTTCCCGGGCCTGGGCGGTGAGATCGCGGGTGTATTTCTCGAGCGCTCCGTAGCTTTCCTCGGCGGTGGCGCTGTGTGCGGGACGCCCCTTGCGCATCTTCTCGATGGCGGCATTCAGCGCCTGCGGCGTCACGCCGGCGTCCTTGAGCGCCTTGCCGGCATCGGTGGCCGAAAGGGCGATGGCCAGCAGCAGCCGCTCGACGGTGACGTAGGAATCGCCCGCCTTCTTGGCGACCTCGGAGGCCTGTTCGAACAGCCGCGCCGTCTCCGGCGCCAGATAGAGCTGTCCGGCACCGGCACCTTCCACCTTGGGCTGCTTCTTCAGGAGCAGCTCGACATTGGCCAGCGCCATCTTCGGGTCGCCACCGGCCTCGCGGATCAGGTTGGCGCAGAGGCCTTCCGGATCGTCCAGCAGAACCTTCAGAATATGCTCGGGCAGGAAGCGCTGATGCCCTTCGCGCAGGGCGAGTTGCTGCGCCGACTGCAGAAACCCTCGCGCGCGCTCGGTGTAATTCTCGAAATCCATCTCTTTCCCCCTTTCTTCGTGTCCCTCGTGCGAGCAGACCCCGGTGCACGGCCCCCTCAGGCACCGCGCACCAACCGCCTATCATGTGGTAGCGGGGTGCCCGTCTACAAGTCCGGAGCCGGGGAAAAAGCGAAGAAATTCAGCGGTAAGATGGGCTTGGCTCGCAACTTGCGACAGGCGGGACGGCAAGGTTGTCGATCAACCGCGTGTCGCCCAGACGGGCGGCGGCGAGCAGGCGGGCGGGGCGTGTGCCGACGGCGTCGAGCGGCTCCAGGCTTTCGGCATCGCGCAGCTCCACATAGTCGACCGCGGTGAAGCCGGCCTCGAGCAGGCGCGCACGCGCCGCCGCCAGCAGCAGTGCCGCCGGTCGCCCATCGGCCAGCGCCTCGGCTGTATCCCGCAGGACACGGTAGAGCTCGGGCGCGACGCGTCGCTGCTCGGGCGAGAGGTAGGCGTTGCGGGAGGACATGGCGAGCCCGTCCGGCTCCCGGACCGTCGGTCGCCCGACGATTTTCACCGGCATGTCCAGATCATCCACCATGCGGCGAACCACCAGCAACTGCTGGTAGTCCTTCTCGCCGAAGATGGCGATATCCGGCTGCACCCGGTTGAACAGCTTGGCGACCACGGTGGCCACGCCGCGGAAGAAATGCGGCCTGGCCTCGGCGCAGAGTCCCCGGGCAGGCCCCTCGACCACCACCCAGGTGGCGTGGTCGGGCGCGTACATGGCACCGACATCGGGCATGTAGACGAGATCGACGCCGAGCTGCTCGAGCCGCGCCAGGTCCCCTGCCTCGTCCCGCGGGTAGCGTTCGAAATCCTCGCCCGGAGCGAACTGGGCCGGGTTGACGAAAATCGACACCACCAGGCGCTCGGCGATCTCCCGCCCGTGGCGCACCAGCGCCAGATGCCCCTCGTGCAGGGCGCCCATGGTCGGCACCAGGGCGACCTTCGCCCCGTCGCGACGCCAGCCGCCGACGATTCGGCGCAGCGCCGCCGTCTCCCGCACGACCTGCATGGCAGCAATCCCGTCAGGCACTCACCGCGGCATAGGCCTCGGGGTCGTAGACATAGCCCGCCGTCTCCAGCTCGCGCACCAGTGCACTGCCGGCGCCGGCATCGAGCTCCACCAGCGGCGGTCGCACGGTGTCCCACACCGGATCCCGGGTGCCCTCGGCGATCACATGCTTGATCGCCGGGATCATGGGATAGCGGCCGAGCACGGTGCGTACCGCGGCCACGCATTGCATGGCCCGCTCGGCCGCCGCGGCATCGCCCCGGGCCACACCGTCGAAGACATCGCGGCTGGAAGCACAGGCGAGGTTGGCACCGGCCGAGATGGTTCCGGCCCCGCCGGCCTGGAGATTGCGCAGCAGATGCATGTCCGAGCCCGAAAACACGGAAAAGCCGGGGAATGCCGCAATCAGCCCTCTCGTATGCTCCCAGTCGCCGGAACTGTCCTTGATGCCCCTGACGGTGTCCGGATAGCGCCCCAGCAGACGCTCGATCACCGGCCGGGCGATGGGCACCATGCTCATCCGCGGAAAATGGTAGAGCACCAGTTGCAGCCGGTCGCTGGCGACCGCCTCGATCAGCTCGGCGAAGGCCCGGAAGACACCCTCCTCCGGCACATCCTTGAAGTAGAACGGCGGCAGCATCAGCATCCGCGTCACCCCGGCATCGAGGCCGTGACGGGCCAGCGCCAGCGTATCGGCATGGGCGCAGCAGCCGATACCCAGGAGGATGCGCTCGGGCGCCACCCCGCGGCGAAGCACCGCTTCCAGTGCGGCCTGCCGCTCGGCGACGGAAAAGGACGGCGCCTCGCCGGTGGTGCCGAACAGGGCGACGCCGTGGCAACCGTGATGGAGCAGCCAGCGAAGATGGGCGGCGAGCCGCACATGGCTGATCTCGCCGTCACTGTCGACCGGCGTCACGCTGGCCGCGAAAATACCCTTCATCGGACCTTCCTCCGAAGTCTCCCCCGAAGCCATCACCTAGCGCCGATCGGCGGTCGTTCCAAGCGCCGCGATCAGCGCAGCACCATCTCCTGGAAGACGATCATGGCGATCGCCGAGACGGTCACCGTCAGCAGCACGCCGCCTTTCCCCAGATCGGCGCGCGCTTCCGGCAGCAGCTCGGCGATGGTCATCCACAGCATGGCTCCGGCGGCGAGCCCGAATCCCGCCGCCAGCAGCGGCGCGAAGGCGGTGACGAACAGATAGGCCGGGACCGCCATCAGCGGTTGCGGCAGACTGGAGAACACGCTCCAGCCCGCGGCTTTCCAG
>CAYYZI010000418.1:0-3154 GCA_964475675.1 uncultured Geminicoccaceae bacterium | reverse complement strand
CCAGGGCCGGGTCGGCGGCAACCCGGCCGATCACCTCGAGGGAGATCTCCAGACGGTCGGCCTCCTCGGCATCCACCGTGAAGCCGAGCTCGTGCGCCCGCGCCTTGCGGGCGAGCTCCGACAGCCGCGGCACCAACTCTTCGAGCAGGCAATCGCGCTGCAATGCCTCGTAGCGCGGATGCAGCGCCGAAAGCTTGACCGAGATGCCGGGCCGTGCGGGCAGGGCCTCGTCTCCGGCCTCGGCGGCGATGGCCTCGATGGCCGCGGCATAGGCTTCGAAATAGCGGTCGGCATCGGCCATCGTGCGGGCGCCCTCGCCCAGCATGTCGTAACTGTGCCGGTAGCCCAGCGAGGCCGCCGCCCGGGCCCGGCGCAGCGCCTCCTCGATGGTCTCGCCGAGCACGAAATGGTGGCCGAGGACACGCATCGCCTGGCGGGCGGCGGTCCGCACCGCCGGCTGGCCGAGACGCCGGACGATGCCCTGGAGGATCGCTTCGGGGGTCTCCTCGGGGCTGACGATGCGGCTGCCGATGCCCAGGGCCCAGGTGGTCAGCGAAACCATCCAGCTGTCGGATTTGTGGGGCCGCTCCGCCCAGGCCGCGGTGCCCAGCTTGTCCTCGATCAGCCGGTCGGCGGTCTCCGCGTCGGGTACCCGCAGCAGCGCCTCGGCGAGGACCATGAGGGCCAGCCCCTCCCGGGTAGAGAGGCCGTATTCGTGGAGGAAGTCCTCGAGCGCACCGACCAGCCCGCCGCTCTCGCGAATATGGTGGATGATGCGGCTGGCCTCCCGGTCGATGCGTGCTTCGGCCTCGGCCGCGAGTTCGCTCTCGGCCAGAAAGCCGGCCACCAGTTCCTCGTCGGCCGGCGCGTACGGGGCCAGGAAGGGCGGCAGTTCCGCCTGTTCGACAGGGCTCGGATCGGCTCCGACGGGGGCCATGGCGCACCTCTTCCGGTGGCGGAAAGACACCGTCAGAGTAGCATCAGGCGGGCCGGCCAGTCATGTATCGAACGCGGTGGCCGGCAGGCGGGACGGCCTGCCCGGCCGGTCTTCAGTAGGGCAGCACCACATCCAGCACCTGGGCACCCCAGCGCGGCTGCTGGACGTCGGTGAGCTGGCCACGGCCGCCATAGGCCACTCGCAGTTCGGCGATCTTGTCGTGCTTGATGCTGTTGTCGGGGCTGATGTCCTCGGGCCGCACCACGCCGGCGAGGAAGACCTCGCGCACCTCGTAGTTGACCCGCACCTCCTGCCGCCCCTCGACCACCAGGTTGCCGTTGGGCAGCACCTGGACGATCACCGCCGCCATCTTCAGATCGATGGTTTCCTCGCGGTCCACCTTGCCCACCCCCTTGTTCAGCATGTCGCTCTTGGCGGCGACCAGCGAGGCGGGATCGAGCGGGTTGGCATCGGAGCTCGGGAAGATCTTCTGCAGCTTGTTCTCGAGGCCGAACAGGTCGGTCAGGCCGAGGTTGTCGGAATTGGTGCGGCCGCGGCTGGTCTCGTTGTCCAGCTTGGCCTTGTCGGCGATGGTCACCTCGACGGTCAGGATGTCCCCCACCCGCCGTGCCCGCTGGTCGCGGAAGAAGCCGCGTGCGCCGCTGCGCCAGAGCGAGTTGGCCCCGGCCGGACGGGCCATCTCGGGCTGCGGCATGGGCAGGCTCACCGGCCGCCAGCCCGGTTTCTCCACCGGGTTCTCGATGGGCCGGAGCTCCGGCGTCTTGCCGATCTGCGACAGGCGGTCGAGAGTATTGCAGCCGCTCAGCAGGAGCATGGCGAGCAGGGTCGACAGGGATAGCAGACGGGCGCTCATTTCGCCTCCGCGGCAAGGATGGTGACACGACGGGTTCCGCTCACGCGTCCCCGGAGCGGTCGCTCGCTGTCGAGATTGACGAGACGGATGACCTCGCCCCGGGCGCCGTCCTCGAGGGCGCGGCCGAGCGCGGTCAGCAGCAGCCCGGGCCGGCGCAACTCCAGGGTGACGATGTCGCCGCGGCGGACGAGACGCGGCCGCCGGACCTGGCCGCGGCGGATCGGCTGCCCCTGACGCAGCGAGCGGCGGGATTCCAGCCCGATCAGATCCTCGGCCAGGACCATGGTGTCCTCGCGCAGCCGGGAGACCGGGATCCAGGCCTCTTCGAGCAGCCCTTCGGTGAGGATCGTGCCCCGCCCCACGGTCCGGCGCGGTACCGCCACCGGGACCAGCTCCCGGGCCCTGCCGATCACCGTGATGCGGCTTTGGGCTCCGCCTTCGAGCCGGGCCAGCAGACGCGCCTCGAAACGGCCGCTGCGCGGATCGTGCCGCCAGCCGACGACATCGATCGCGGTCGGAGCAGTGGCCCGGTTGGCGAGCGGCAGCGCCGGCTCGTAGAAGTCGATGGCGAAGCGCGAACCCGCGAAGCGGGCCTCCAGCCGGGGCTCCACCAGATCGGTCATGCGAGCGGCGTCGAGCGGCTCGCCCGGAGCCAGGGTCAGTTCGGCCGCCGCTGCCGGCAATCCGGTCAGCAACAGCAGGCAGAAGGCGAGAAGCGTTCGCATCTCCGGTCACCGCATCTGGGTCACGGTGCCGAGCATCTGATCGGCCGCCGAGATCACCTTGGAATTCATCTCGTAGGCCCGCTGGGCGGTGATCAGGGCGGTGATCTCCTGCACCGGATTGACGTTCGAGCTTTCCAGAAAGCCCTGCTGCACGCCGCCGAAACCGTCGCTGCCCGGCGTCCCGACGTCGGCCGGACCGGAGGCCGCCGTCTCGACCAGCAGGTTGGAGCCGATCTCCTCGAGACCGGCGGGATTGACGAAGCGGGCGAGCTGCAGCTGACCGAGGGGTTGGAGGTCGGGCTGACCGCGGATCTTGGCATAGACACCGCCCTCGGCATTGACCGAGATGTCCACCGCATTGGGTGGCACGCTAATGCCCGGCGAGACGGTATAGCCGTCGGCGGTGACGATGGTCCCCTCGGGCGAGAGCTGGAAATTGCCCGAGCGGGTGTAGGCGATGCGCCCGTCGGGCAGCTCGACGACGAAGAAGCCCTCGCCCTGGATCGCGAAGTCGAGCGTGTTCTCGGTGTTGACCAGCGGTCCCTGCTCGCCGACCCGGTACACCGCCGCGGTCTTGACGCCGAGGCCGAGCTGGACGCCGGCTGGCACCACCGTCCC
>CAYYZI010000417.1:0-3160 GCA_964475675.1 uncultured Geminicoccaceae bacterium | reverse complement strand
CAGTACTACGGCAAAGCCGCCAAATACTACATCGATTGAAAAAACAGCCAACGGCAACTCAAACGCGTCGAAGCACGCCCTGTTCCCGGCCGAGGATCCGTCGGTAGAAGGCGATCAGCACCTCCGCCTGGGATTCCCAGTTGAACTTCTCCCGCACCAGACGCCGGCCTCTCTCCCCCATCGCCTGCGCTTCTTCGGGATGGCTGTGCAGCCACAGAGCCGCTTCGGCGGCGGCCTCCGGATCCTCGGGATCGACGCAGATGCCGAGCCCGTTCCCTTCGACGAGCTCGCGCCAGACGGGGAAGTTCGAACACAGGATGGGCAGCCCCGCCGCCATGTACTCGAAGAACTTGGTGAGTTCCTTTTCCCGGTAATGGGGGGTGTCGGGAAACAGCGCGATGCCGGCGGTCCATGGCCGCCGGTAGGCGGCCACGATCTCGCCGTGCGGAATCCAGTCGGATTCGTCGATATGCAGCTCGAGACGCGCGTCTTGCGCTGCATGGCGGCGCAACTCGGCAGCCAGATCGGCCATGCCGCAATGACCGATGATCAGCATCGCGGCATCTTCGGGGAGAGTTTCCAGGAGCCGCAAGTGATGCCGGCCACCGCGGCTGTCGGTGACGCCACCGGTATAAAGCAGGCGGGGGCCGCCTTCCCGCGGAAACTCGCGGGCGAACTCGAGAAGATCGCCGAACTCCTCGAGCCTGGCGTAATTCAATACCTCGAGGCTCCCCGGGAACAGCCGTGCATAGTACTTTTCGGCGATGACGATATGGAAGCTCCGCCGCGCCACCGCCGTCACCAGATCGACGAGTCCTGCCAGCGGCCGGCGAGCCCAGGCCGGGATCCAGGGGCGGACCAGGGCCGCCGTCGAATAGTCCTCGTGCACATCGTAGATCACCCGCTTGCCGAGCAGGCGCAGGAGCAGCCCCCAGGGAAGCAGGTCCGGCTCGTGCAGGTGAAAGACCTCCGGCTTCTCGCGCAGCGCCCGCCACACGCACAGGAAGGCAAGGCGCGTGATGCGGTCCAGACGATTGCGATAGCGCGGCAGAGCGCGTACGCGCACGCCATTGTGCATCACATCCGTCTCGTGCGGCGCGACCAGCACCACGTCGAAGCCGGCGGCGGCCAGGCTTTCGCATTCGAAGAAGGTGCGCGGCTCGAAAGCGTAGCGATGGGGCGTGAGGTGCGCGACGACCGGACGTCGGGACTCGGCGTTGGCCTCTACCACGGGAATGTTCTTCCCAGGAGGGTTTCGAGCTTTTCCACATCGGGGCGGAAATGGGCGTACATCTCCTCGCGCATCGCTTCGTCCAGTTCGGGATACCCCTCCCGGCTAACCGCGCTGGCGGCCCGCTCGAGAATGTTGGTCCCGAGTGGCGGAATCGGGAGGCGGCGCCGGATGGCATGCGCGGCCGCAAACAGCCTGGCGATGGTGGCCGACGGGTATACCGCACCCCGATTTTCCTTCGGAAACTCGCTTCGCCCATCGTCCGGCACGCCGAGAAAGCGGAGAACGCTCAGATACACCTCCCTCGGGTCGCTGCGCAGATCCTCGAACGAAAGGGCGAGGATGCGGTCCCCGGGAACGATGCCCATCATGAACTGCATGTGCTCGCCGAGCCTGCACGCGTTCCGGTAGTCGAGGAGAATGGAATAGCCCGGTTGGCGGCGACCGTTCGCGGATTGCCCGGCATACCGGTTCCAGGCATCCCTGAACGAGAGCAGATCCTCGCGTCCCGACCGGATGTTCTGCAGATAGAGGGAATAGGCCATGTCGACGGGATTGCGCAGCATCACGATATATTTCGGCCGCTCGTGGTTCCGCTCGATCGCGGGGATGGCGACACGTGAAAGGAGATAGGTCGCCGACGCCTCCCCGACGGCGAGATGGCGGGCACTGGCCTGACGGAAAAGCTTCTCGTAGGCACGGGCGTTGCCAATGCGCGAGATCTCGATGTCCGTGTTGTAGAAATTCGGTTCCTTGATGTGCGGGATGTAGACTGCCGGATGCCGGCGCAGCCAGCTCGCGAGCGAAGTCGTGCCACATTTCGGCGCGCCGACGATGAAAAAATCGGGTTTCCTCGTCATCGCCCCGGTTCCGGCAGCGCCGCACAATCTTCCGTGCCGAGGGTCTCTGCACGCTGCCAGGCATAGGCGAGCACATGCGCGTCCGCCGGCAGATCGATGGGCTCGGCATAACGTGCCAGCAGCGCCTGCAGGTCCGCATTGAGGAGATACGGCACGCCGCGATGGGCTTCCGGCGCCAGGAACAGGCCGGAGCGATAACAGCGGAACACCCGCTCGAGCGCTTCGAGGCTGCCGATCACCGGACGTCCGGTGCGCACATCACGGCCGAAATCGCGGCGGCGATCCCGCGGCAGTTCACCGAACTTGGAAGGGCTGTAAAGGATGTCGTGACGGCCGAGAAAATAGAGCGGGCCGAGCTCTTCGGTGTCGACCACCACTTCGACCCGCTCCAGCCACGGCGCGAGCGCGGGCGCCGCCTTGCGCCAATCGGTGGAGGGCTTTTCGGGCGGTACCGGGATATCGGCGATCACCGTTGCCGTACGCAGCCAGAAGGGGTTGGCCAGAACGAGGAAGCCCAAGGCAAGCCCGATCAGGGAATGGGCGAGCATGCGGGGATGGGAAAACCATGCACCCAGGAGCTGGACGAGGCGATCGCGGAGTTTCGCCATGCCGCCTCGAAGCCAGGGCCAGATGGCCACCAGCCCCAGCCCCCAGATGACGAACATGAAGGGTTGGGCGTAGGCGATATAACGCAGGCTCTTGGGACCGGCGAAGGAATTGAGCAGGAAGGCGACGGCGAAAAGGACCAGCGCGAACCAGCCCGGCCGGGGAAAGAAGGCCAGTCCCGCCGCCGCGAGAAGTCCGACCGCCGCCCACAAGGTCGGATAGAACAGGATGTAGCGGGCGTGGTAGAACCAGAACTGATCACGGTTGGCCGCGTTGAAGAGCGGCGTCGCGCGGTACATGTGCCAGACCTTGGCCAGCACGCCACTCTCCCAGGCGAGGCCGAGTCCTGCCAGCAGCGCCAGCGCACTGCCCAGGAGCAGCGCCCGCCGGCGCCCTGCGGAAAGCCCCCCCTCCTGCAACCAGCGCCAACCGGCTATCGGCAGCGCCCAGGCGGCGACCGCGG
>CAYYZI010000416.1:0-3181 GCA_964475675.1 uncultured Geminicoccaceae bacterium | reverse complement strand
GGGGTCGCGAACAGCAGCATGATGCCTTCGGTCAGCATGCCCCAGCCCATCAGCGGATAGTCGCGCAGGCTGCCGGGCCAGGCCAGGGCATTGCGCAGCAACACCGCCCCCGCCAGGAACTCCGATACGGCCACCAGCAGCACCGCCAGATAGCCCATCCAGGCGAGCTCGCCGCCGACCCGCAGGCTCATCGGCGCATAGACGGTCCAGGTGAAGTCGGGACGACCGATCACCAGCAGCACGCCGGCGGCGATCAGCAGCCAGTAGCTCCACTGGGCCAGCGGCGCCCACAGCAGGCGCTCGGTGCGCAGCACCTTGGGCACCATGTAGTAGGAAAGTGCGATGACCATCGGGATCAGAAAGCCGAACACCATCAGCATCCCGTGCACGGTCATCAGCCCCATGTAGGGGCGCGCCTCCAGGAACTGGATGCCGGGGGTGGTCAGCTCGATCCGGAAGGTGAGGGCGAACAGGCCGGCCAGGGCCAGCATGACGAAGGAGGTGAACAGGGTCTTGAGAGCCAGAATCCGATAGTCGTTGGAGAAGAAGAACTCGAGGATGGAAAGATCCCTGAGGAGGTTGCCGGGTGCCCAGCGGACCTCGTCGCCCGGCACGCCGATCTCGGTGGTGCTCATGCTTGGTCTCCCCCTTCTCCCTGGTCGCCGACCACCAGCCAGGCCTTCATCTGGGCATGGCCCAGACCGCAGTAATTCAGGCACTGGATGAGAAACTTGCCGGTGGTCTGCGGCGCCCGCATCCAGACATAGCTGACGGTGCCCGGCTCGAGCTCGGCGGTCAGCCGCGCCAGCGGAATGTTGAAGCCGTGGATGACGTCGTTGCTGAGAATCCGGAAGAGCACCCGGTCGTTGGGCTCGACCTTGACCGCGTTGCGGCTGGCCCTGCCGTTCTCGTCGTAGAAGATGAAACCCCACTGGAAGGCGAGAACCGTGATCTCCCGGTCGAACTTCTGCCCCGGGGGTGCCGTCGCCGTGCCGCCCTCGCTCTCGACCACCGGAAGCTGGCTCTCATAGGCGCGGTAGGTCTTGGTGCTGCTGTATTCGGCGAAGAACAGGAGCCCCACCAGGACGGCGACGAAGCCGACCTCGGCGCTGTAGGGGAGACGCCAGCGTTTCGGCCAGAACAATGCCATGAACAGTGCCGCGATGCCGCCGGCGCCGAGCGCCACCATGATGGCGATCATCAGTACGCGGGTTCCTTCGAGACCCAGCGCATCGTACATTTTTAGCCTCCTTCTTGCGCCACCCGCCCGTGCCGGAGAGGTGGCGAGTACCCGGACTGCCTGGGCGGCCGGCTCGTTTAGCGGCCGCTGATACAATCAAAGGGTTCCCCCAGGGGGAAGGTCAAGCCGCTTTGTCGCGGCGACGGCCCGATCGGGCGGCCGGGCTCAGGATCCCGCTGCGCCGGCCGGCGCAGCGGGCGGTTCCGGGGCGCGGGCTTCGAGATAGCGCATCACCAGCTCGGTGATGTGGGCGAGGCGCTGGTCGAGGGCGTCCTGGTCGAGGATGTCGATGCCGAAGCTGATGGCCAGGGTGTGACGGTTGGAGAAGCAGAAATAGGCGAGGCTGGCGATGCTCAGATAGAGCTGCGCCGGATCGATGCCCGGACGGAACAGGCCGGCCTCGGCGCCGCGGCGGAGCAATCTGGCGATCATTTCCACCAGCGGCGACTGCAGAGCCGGAACCCGCTTCGAGCGCGCCAGATACCGCGCCCGGTGGAGGTTCTCGCTGTTCAGCAGGCTGATGAACTCGGGATGCTCCAGAAACTGCTGCCAGACCGTGCGCACCAGCGCCCGCATCCCCTCGTCGGGCGGCATGTGGTCGACATCCAGCGCCAGCTCCTTGCCGCGAATGGTCTCGTAGACGGCCTCCAGAGCCGCCAGATAGAGCGCCTCCTTGTTGCCGAAGTAATGATAGAGCATGCGCTTGTTGGTGCAGGCCCGCTCGGCGATGCGCGAGACCCGCGCGCCGCCCAGCCCGCGGGTCGCGAATTCGACGATCGCCGCTTCCAGAATGGCCGCCCGCGTGCGCTCGGGATCGCGCCGGCCGCAGGCACCCGCCTCCTTCCCCGATCGGCAGGGCTCGTCGCCGTCCGCGTGCGGATATGCGAAACTGTGCAAGAGCATTCCTTCGAACTGTCACCCGGCCCCAACCATACAGGGCAAGGCGTTCGGAGCACAACCGCGGCCGCGCGGCACCCTTTCCCGGGTGGCGCCGGTCCGGACGATGCTAGAAGCGGACCTCGACGCCGAGCTCGCCCTCGCGCTCCAGGAGATTGACGGCCACGTCCTGGCCGTGCCGGCGCAGCAGCAGATCGACCCGGTCCTCCCCGAGATGCAGGTTGCGCAGCCGCACTTCCTCGAGGAAGGCCGGCAGCCGGGGACGCAGCAGTTGCACGCATCTGGCGCCGGCATCGATACGCAGGCCGAGGCAGGCCTGCAGCAGTGCGAGTACGGCACCGCTGGCCCAGGCCTGCGGCGAGCAGGCGACCGGGTAGTGGGTGGGCCCGGTGGTCGGCTGGCGCGGAAAGCCGCAGAAGAGCTCCGGCAGGCGCCGCAGATCCATGTAGCCGGCGGCATCGACCAGACCGCTCAGGATCCTGAGTGCCTCGCTGCGGAAACCGTAGGCCGCCAGGCCCTGGGCAATGAGGGCGTTGTCATGGGGCCAGATCGAGCCGTTGTGGTAGGACATCGGGTTGTAGCGGGCCTCGCCGACTGCGATGGTGCGGATGCCCCAGCCCGAGAAGAAGGCCGGGCTCAGCAGCATCTCGGCCAGAGCGGCGGCCCGTTCCTGGGGCACGATGCCGGTGAACAGGAGCTGGCCGGCATTGGAGCTCCGAACCAGGCAGGGACGCTTGTCGCCGTCCAGAGCCAGGGCGTAGCAGCCGATCTCCTCCGACCAGAAGGCCTCCTCGAAGCGGCGGGCGAGCCGGGTCGCGGCCTCCTCCTCCGAGCGCGCGCGGTCCCACTGGCCGAGGGCGCGAGCGAGCTCCGCCGCGTAACGGCGGGCGGCATAGACATAGCCCTGGACCTCGACGAGGGCGATCGGTCCCTCGGCCAGAAAGATAAAGACGGAGTACCGGACGAAGGTGATAAATGTCCGGATACACCACCGGGGACAAAAGTTACCGTAGACGGATGGCCGATTGATGCAGACGGCGACGG
>CAYYZI010000415.1:0-3187 GCA_964475675.1 uncultured Geminicoccaceae bacterium | reverse complement strand
CCCGATTTCACCGAGGCGGCGGCGGTGCAGGCCGTGATCGAGGCGATCCGGCTGTCGGCACGCGAGGGCGGCTGGCGGCGCCCGGCGGAGATCCTTTACGCGGCGCGCGGCAACCCATAGATCAGGGCCGTGCGCGGCCCGGCAGAGGTCGCGGCAGCCGTTTCCACCCCGACCGGAGAAGGCAGGCATGACCGAACCCGTGATCGCGCAGAAGGCACCGTTCGCCGTCGAGCTGGAAGCCGGCAGGAAATACGCCTGGTGCCGGTGCGGGCTGAGCAGCAAACAGCCCTTCTGTGACGGCAGCCACAAGCAGACCGACCTCAGGCCGCTGGTGTTCGAGGCGGAGAAATCGGGCAAGGCCTATCTCTGCGGCTGCAAGCGGACGAAGACCCCGCCCTTCTGCGACGGCACCCACAAGACCCTCTAGGCGAGGCGCCGCGGTCGGGGCGAGGCGCTACATGGTGGCGCTGAGCCCGCCATCGACCACCAGGATGTGGCCGTTGACATAGCTCGCGGCATCGGAAGCCAGATAGACCGCCGCTCCGCCGAGCTCGTGATTGGCGCCCCAGCGCCCCAGCGGCGTGCGCTTCTGCACCCAGCCGGTGAACTCGGCATTCTCCAGCAGTGCCTTGTTCATGTCGGTGGCGAAGAAGCCGGGGGCAATGCCGTTGACCAGCACCCCCTTGGGGCCGAGCTCGGCGGCCAGCGATCGGGTCAGGCCGTGCAGCCCGGTCTTGGCGGCGACATAGGCGTGGATGCTGCCGCGGGCGAGAAAGCCGGTCACCGAACCGACATTGATGATCCGCCCCGAACCCTGCTCCAGCATCAGCCGTGCCGCTTCCCGGGCGAGGCGGAAGCAGGCGACGAGATTGGCCGACAGCACCTTCTCGAACTCCGCATCGGTCCACTCCAGCAGCGGCTTGCGGAGCTGGATGCCGGCATTGTTGACGAGAATGTCGAGCCGTCCGTGCACTTCGCGGATGCGTTCGATGGCATCGACCGCGGCATCGGCGTCGGTGACGTCGAAGGGCAGGGCCTCGGCATGATAGCCCATGCCGGTGAGTTTCTTGGTGGCTTCGCGCAGCAGATGATCATTGCGCGAATTGAGGACCACATGCGCGCCATGGGCCGCCAGTGCCTCGGCGATGGCGAAGCCGAGACCGCGTGATGCGCCGGTAACCAGGGCGATACGCCCCTCCAGCCAGAACAGACTCGACATGATGCTCTCCCCCTGTTGGCCGCGGTTGCCGTGATGTCGAGCAGAATCGGGCGCCCGGCACAAGCCGCCGATGGCCGCGGCGGCCGAGCGCGGCTCAGACCTCGGTCATGTCCAGCACGATCTTGCCCACCTGACGGGCGGCTTCGAGATGATCCAGCGCCTCCACCGCGCGGCCGAACGGCACCACCCGGTCGATCACCGGTACGAGCCGGCCGCGGAGGAACAGCTCCAGCAGTTCGCGGAACTCCTCCATGGAGCCCAGGGTCGATCCGAACACCGCGATCTGGCGAATGAACAGGCGCTGCAGCTCGGCCGGCGGCATGCCGCCGGTGGTCGCACCGCAGGTGACGATGCGGCCGCCGCGGCGCACCGAACGCAGCGACTGTCCCCAGGTCGCGGCACCCACATTCTCGACCACCATGTCGGCCCCCTGCCGGTCGGTGAGATCCATCACTGCCCGCCAGAGCTCGGGTTCGCCGGGATCGAGCACCGCGTCGGCGCCGAGCTCGAGGGCGCGCTTGCGGGCCTCCGGGCGGCGGGAAACCAGAATGGTGCGCGCCCCGGCGAGCCGCGCGAGCTGCAGCGAAGCGATCGCCACCCCGCCGCCTCCGCCCTGGATCAGCACCGTCTCGCCGGGACGCAGGGGCTGTTTTCCGAACAGCATGCGAAAGGCGGTCAGATATGCCGTCGGCAGGCAGGCCGCCCGGGCCAGGTCGGCATCCTCGGGCAGCGGAAACAGATTGTCGGCGGGTGCGGCGATGCGCTCGGCGAACACCCCGTCGCGGTGCTCGCCAAAGTAGCGCACGCGCTCGCACAGGGGATGGTCGCCGCGGCGACAGAAGCGGCAGCGGCCGCACAAGAGGGCGGGGTAGAGCACCACATGCTGGCCGGGCCGGAGGTTGCTTTCGGGGTCGCATTCCAGCACCTCGCCGGCGGCATCGAGGCCGAGGATCATCGGCAGCTCGTGGCGGATGCCGGCGCCGCTCCGGCGCATGTAGACATCGACCCGGTTGAGCGACGCCCGCAGCACCCGCACCAGCACCCAGCCCGGCGGGCGCTCGGGCTCGGCCACCTCGCGCAGCCCCAGCCCCCCGTCGTCTTCGCGATGTGTCAGCAGCAGAGCCTTCATGCCGATCCCCCGCAGTTTGCGGCCGTCCCCGGCCCCGGGCTTTAGCGCGGACCGGCGGCGATGGCGAGCCGCGAACCGGCGGTGGCCGCGACCGGCGTCGAGGGGTCGGGACATTTGCCGCCTTCCGCACTAATCTCGGCCCATCCGAGACCACCATCCGGGCAGCAGCGAGGAGCCGGCATTGAACGATGTGAGCCATGCGAAGCGGGAGGGCTTGGCGCCTGCCCCGACCGGCGAGGGAATCCACTACGCGGTGGCCACGCCGCCCTACGACGAACCCTTCGAGGTTCTGCCGGGCCTGTTCTGGCTGCGCCTGCGGCTGCCGCTGCGGCTCAACCATGTCAATGTCTGGCTGGTCGATGACGGCGATAGCTGGACGGTGATCGATACCGGCTTCAACACGCCGGAGACGCGGGCGGTCTGGCACGCCGTGCTGGCCGGCCCGCTCGGCGGCCGGCCGGTGGGGCGGCTGCTGATGACCCATTACCATCCCGATCATTGCGGGCTCGCCGGGCATCTCTGCGAGCGGACCGGTGCCGTGCTCTGGGCGACCCGTACCGAATGGCTGACCGCCCGGCTGCTGGCGCTGGATACCACCGAAGCCTTCAACACCGCCTACGAGGCCTACGATCGTGCAGCCGGCCTGCCCGAGGCCTTCATCCAGCAGCGCCGTCAGGCGGGCAACATGTACCGGAAACGGGCGGGACCGCCGCCGGCTTCCTACCGGCGGGTGGTCGCCGGCGAGGAAATCGCCATGGGCGGCCGGCGTTTCGAGGTGATCATCGGCGAGGGCCACGCGCCGGAAATGATCACCCTGCTGTCGCGCGAGGGCGATCTGC
>CAYYZI010000414.1:0-3190 GCA_964475675.1 uncultured Geminicoccaceae bacterium | reverse complement strand
GGCCGGTAACCCAGGCGATTTCAACACTTGGAGTGACCGTGGCGAGGCCAAGGGCCATGGCCAGAAAAATCAACGCCGCAATACCCTGACGACGCGTAAATGGGTCGGGGTGGTGCCGCCGGTCGATCCCAACAACCAGGACACCTCGGTGCTGATCGGCTCGGAGGACATCTCCAAGCTCGACCGCTATTCGGAGAGCGATCCGCGCGTGCTGGAACTCAACGGCGCCTTCAACGTCGGCAATCGCGGTCTCGTCGAGTTCATCGAGGTGTTCAAGAACGAGACCGAATATCTGCACACCATGATCACCGCCACCCAGGAGAAGTTCATCCCGGCTCCCGGGCGGCACGGCACCATCTATGTCGACTGCTGCATCGTCGCCCACAGCAACGAGGCGGAATGGCAGAAGTTCAAGGCGGACCACACCAACGAGGCGATTCTCGACCGCATCGTGGTGGTCAAGGTGCCCTACAATCTGCGGCTCTCCGAGGAGGTGAAGATCTACCGGAAGTTCCTCGAGCGGGCCCGTTTCGACGCCAAGATCGCCCCTCACACGCTGGAGATCGCCTCCATGTTCGCGATCCTCTCGCGACTGGAGCCGACTCCCAAATGCGATCCCATGACCAAGCTCAAGATCTACAATGGCGAGGAGGTGCTGGAGAAGGGGCGGCCCAAGAAGCTCACCGCCCAGGAGCTGATGGAGGATGCCCGGCGCGAAGGCATGTTCGGAATCTCCACCCGCTTCATCATGAAGGCGCTGGACACCGCCCTGACCCAGAACGGCGGGGTGATCCATCCGATCAACGTGCGCGAGGCGTTGATCCAGATGGTCAAGGAGGCCGATCTCGCCGATGATGTGAAGAAGCAGTATCTCGAGTTCCTGCGCGACACCCTGCACAAGGCCTATCTGGAGATGCTGGAGCGGGACATCACCAAGGCCTTCGTCTACTCCTTCCGGGACCAGGCCGAGACCCTGTTCCACAACTATCTCGACCATGCCGAGGCCTATGTGACCCGCAGCAAGGTCAAGGACCCGGTGACCCGCGACGAGATGCATCCCGACGAGAGCTTCCTCAAATCGATCGAGGAGCAGATCGCGATCATCGGTCCCGCCGCCGACGGCTTCCGTCAGGAGGTGATCGCGTACCTGTGGTCGGCCAGCCGACGCGGCGAGAAGATCTCCTACGAATCCTACGAGCCGCTCAAGGAGGCGATCGAAAAGCGGCTCATGCATTCGGTGCGGGACATCAGCCGGATCATCACCAAGGCGCGGACCCGCGACGCCGAGCAGCGCCAGAAATACGACACCATGGTGGAGAACCTGCTCGGTCAGGGCTACAGCGAGGAGAGCATCGACACCATCCTGAAATACGCCGCCAACCATCTGTGGAAGGACTGACATGCGGGTGGCTTCGCCGAGGCGGCAGACGGCACGCCCATGACGGTGTTTCGCCCCTATTCGGAAAGCGACGCCCTGCGCTCGGACCGCAGCGCCGGCGACCGCCAGCGCCACCGCGAGAAACTCCGGCGCTCGCTGCGCGAGAACATCGCCGACATCATCGCCGAAGAAAGCATCATCGGCCGCGCCCGTGACCGGATCATCAAGGTGCCGATCCGGGGGATCAAGGAATACCGCTTCGTCTACGGCGACAACGAGGGCGGGGTGGGCACCGGCAAGGGCGATACCCGGCCCGGCCAGATCGTCGGCCAGAGCGGGCGCAAGGGGCAGGCGGGCCCCGGCAAGGCCGGCAACGCCCCCGGCGAGGATGTCTACGAGACCGAGATCTCCCTCGAGGAACTGGTCGACATCATGTTCGAGGATCTCGAACTGCCGGACATGGAGCGCAAGTTCCTGCGGGAAGTGCCCAGCGAACGGATCGCCAAGCGCAAGGGCTACCGCAGGCAGGGAGTGCGCGTCCATCTCGATCGCAAGCGCACCGCGCGGGCGCGGATCCGTCGCAAGGTGGCGGCCGGCGGCGGCCCGCTCACCGCCTTCGCCCCGCACTCCGCCGGCGAGGCCGAGGAGCGCTTTCCCTTTCACAAGCGCGATCTGATCTACCGGCGTCTGAAACCCGATCTGCGGGAGGAGAGCAACGCGGTGGTGATCTGCGTCATGGACACCTCGGGCTCGATGGACCGGCTCAAGAAGTACCTGGCGCGGAGCTTCTTCTTCCTCCTCTACCAGTTCGTCTGCACCAAGTACGACAATGTCCATGTGGTGTTCGTCGCCCACCACACCCAGGCCCGGGAGGTCACCGAGGAGGAGTTCTTCCACAAGGGCGAATCGGGCGGCACGCTGATTTCCTCGGGCTACCGGAAGGCGCTGGAGATCATCCACGCCCGCTACCATCCCGAGCTGTGGAACATCTATGCCTTCCATTGCTCGGACGGCGACAATTTCGATTCCGACAACGAGGAGGCGATGCGGGCCGCGGCCGAGCTGTGCGAGCTCTGCAACCTGTTCGGCTATGGCGAGATCAAGCCGATGGGCTCGCATTACTACGAAAGTTCCATGCTCGAGCGCTTCCGCGAGCTCGAAGCGGAGAACTTCCAGGCGGTGCTGATCGAGCGGCGCGAAGACATCTGGCCGGCCTTCCGCAGCTTCATGTCACGCGAGAAGATCCCTGTCGATGAGAGGTAGACTGCCGGCTTTTTCGGAGGCCTTGCCATACCGCAGCGGCCGGCGGGGGAGGGGCTCATGAGCGACTGGAGCCTGCGCGATCTCGAATACTGGGACGAACGGATCCGCGAGAAGGTGGCCGAATTCGGGCTTGACTGCTTCGCCCAGGAGTTCGAGCTCTGCGATCAGGACGCGATGCTCGGCTACATGGCCTATCACGGGATGCCGGCCCACTATCCCCACTGGAGTTACGGCAAGGCCTTCGAGCAGATCAAGACCATGTACGACTACGGGGTCCAGGGCCTGCCCTACGAGATGGTCATCAATTCCGACCCCTGTCTCGCCTATCTGATGCGCGACAACAGCCTCTGCCTGCAGGTGCTGACCATCGCCCACGTCTACGGCCACAACGATTTCTTCAAGAACAACTTCACCTTCCGATACGCCGCCGATCCGCGGGAAACGCTGGCTTCCTTCAAGGCCCGGGCCGATCGCATCCGCCGCTATATCGAGGATCCCTCGATCGGCGCCGAGGCGGTCGAGAGCTTCCTGGATGCCGCCCATGCCCTG
>CAYYZI010000413.1:0-3221 GCA_964475675.1 uncultured Geminicoccaceae bacterium | reverse complement strand
AATCTGGCGTTGAAAAGAGTATTCGTGAATCGTTGCAGAGCGGAACTATCGACTATTCGACAGCAACCGTGCAGGCCTGCTGCCGCGGTTCAAGGTACCGTTCGGTGATACGTCAGAAGAACTGTCAAACAGTATCGGGCCGCGCCTTGCGTATGGCCGGCATCGCGTTCAATTGGACTTTATGTGTTCTTGCGGCGACTTCGGACGCCGTCGCACGGTACCCGTTTCAGACGGGAGCCGGCCGACATCTCTGGCACATTCATGCCCGACCTTGGCGAAGGGTCGTCGCCGTTCTTGCTTAATCCTATGCGTGCGGGGGCCAGCGTCAACCTCCCCCCTGTCACGGACGCGCCAGCAGCGGCACGCCGCCCCGTGGGCGGGGCTCAGGCGGCCCGCGCCAGCTCGGCGCGAAGCTCGCGCCGTACCCGGTGAATGGTGCGCGTCGCCGCCTCACCGCGACGGGAAGAGGAAACCAGCACCAAGGCCGGCGGCTCTCCCGGCAGCCGTCCCAGCAGTGCCGTCAGCCGCGCCGCCATCGCCGCCAGGGTCTCGCGCCCGGTCGCCGAAGGCAGACACAGGAAGCTGTCGCCGATACGGGCGAGGAGATCGGCGGCCCGGCTGTGATCCCGCAGCAGCCGGCCAGCCTCGCGCAGCAGCCGGTTGCCCTCGGCATAGCCCTCCTGGGCATTGACGCGCTCCAGCGCCGGCAGGCCGATCGCCAGCAGCGGCGCCTCGCCTCCCTGATCGCCGAGCGCGTCGAGATAGGCGGCGAGAAAGGCGAAATTGCCGAGACCGGTCAGGCAGTCGCGGGCCAGCGCATGCTGCCGGGCATCGGGCAGGCCGCGCAGACGCCGGCGGGCGCGGGCGAAGGTGATCCAGAACCGGAGCTGCATCCGCATCCGCAGCGGATCGCCGAAGGGATCGATCAGCGGCCGGCCCGCCTCGTCTACGGTACCGATGGTACAGCCGCCGTCACCGTCCTCGCCGGCGGTGGCCAGAATCACACCGTCGCCGAGCAGCCGCGGGGCGACTGCGCTGCTCCCCGTGGAGCGGGTCAGAACGACCAGATCGAAGGCATCGCCGGCGACCCGTTCGGGCTGGTGCCCGTAGGCGATACGTGCCTGCCCCACCGCCCGGGCGATCTCCACCTGTTCCTCGCTGGCCGGACCGAGCAGCAGCAGAGCGGGCGGAGGCTCCGGCGCGGCCGCCTCGCCCGGCCCCGTGTCGGCGAAACCCTCGAGCAGCCGCAGACGGCCCGCGAGTTCGCGGCGCAGCAGGCCGAGTTCGGTGGCCCGGGCGAGGATGGCCGCAACCGTCTCGGGCGGCTGACCGCCGTGCAGCACATCGCAGCAGCCCAGCGCCAGACCGCGCGACAGCATGAGCGGGTCCTCCTCGCCGCAATGCCCCAGCAGCGGCGGCTGGTAGCCCTCCCAGCAGCCGCTCAGGCGGGCGAGCAGGGCGGCGAGATCGGGACCCAGGGCGAGTACCACCGCATCGGGCGGCGGGCCGGCGGGCAGCGCCCCCTGGATCGAGCGCAGCGTCTCCACCGGCCAGCGGCCGAGAAGCCTCTCCAGGGCGGCGAGTTCCCCCGGCTCCCGTTCGAGAAGCCAGACCCTCGCAGATCCTCGCCACTGCGGCGCTGCCGGCACGCGCACTCTCCTCCGCGAATCCTTTGCGGGAGGATAGGCCGGCTTCCTTAAGCGGCGGTTAACGGCGTTCGGCGCCGCTCATCGGGTGCCGTAGATCCGGTCCCCCGCATCGCCGAGGCCGGGAAGGATGTAGCCATGATCATTGAGGCCGTGATCGACGGCGGCGGTGAAGATGGGCACCTCGGGATGCGCCTCGTGGAAATGCCCCACCCCCTCCGGCGCCGCCAGCAGGCAGGCGAAGCGCAGATCGGTGGCGCCGTCGCGCTTGAGCCTGGCGATCGCGGCCACCGCCGAATTGCCGGTGGCGAGCATGGGATCGACCACGATCACCGGACGCTCGGCGATGTCCTGCGGCACCTTGTAGTAGTATTCCACCGCCTGCAGGCTGGCCGGATCGCGGTAGATGCCGACATGCCCGACGCGGGCGCTGGGCAGCAGGTCGAGCATGCCGTCGAGCAGCCCGTTGCCGGCCCGCAGAATGGTGACGATGCACAGCTTCTTGCCGGCCAGCACCCGTGCCTCGGTCTCCATCAGCGGGGTCTCCACGGAAATGGTGGTGAGCGGCAGGTCGCGGGTGATCTCGTAGCCCAGCAGCATCGCCACCTCCCGCACCAGCCGGCGGAACTCGGCGGTGGGGGTCTCCTTGCGGCGCATCAGGGTGAGCTTGTGCTGCACGAGCGGATGGTCGACGATGGTAACCGAAGGCATCGGGCAACTCCCAGCAGGCTGTCGGCGGCAGGGTTAGAGCGGCCGATGCGGCTTGGCAATCACCGGCCGGCACCGATAGGCTGCGGGCCAGGGAGGCGAGCGTGCGAACCCGGGTCAAGATCTGCTGCATCCAGTCCGCCGAGGAGGCGGCGATGGCCGTCGCTGCCGGTGCCGACGCCATCGGTCTGGTGGGGCCGATGCCCAGTGGCCCGGGCACCATCCCGCTCGCTCGGGCGGCGGAGATCGCCCGCCGGATACCGCCGCCGGTGACCAGCGTCCTGCTGTCCTGCGAGACGGACGCGGACCGGCTGGCGGCGGCGATCGACGAGGTGCGGCCCGGAGCCGTCCAGCTCGTCGCCCCCACCGCGGCCGAGGTCCGGCGGGCGCTGCGGCAACGTTTCGCCGGGCTACGCATCCTGCAGGTGGTGCACGTCACCGACCATCGCAGCCTCGAGGAGGCCGAGGAGGCCTGCCGGCATGCCGATGCGTTGCTGCTCGACAGCGGCCGCCCGGCGGCCGACCCGCCGCGGCTCGGTGGCACCGGCGAAACCCACGACTGGGCCCTCGCCCGCCGCATCGGCGAGGGCATCGACCGACCGCTGTTTCTCGCCGGCGGTCTGCATGCCGGCAATGTCGCGCGGGCGATCGCCGCGGTGACACCCTTCGCCGTCGACGTCTGCAGCGGTGTGCGCCGCGACGGCAGACTGGACGGCGCGCGCCTTTCGGCGTTTCTGAGCGCGGTCGGCGCCGCGGTGCCGACCTGAAACATCCATCACAGGGGGAGCAGCAGAACCATGGCCGCATCGCCGGCCCCTGGTCTCCGGTTAACAGCGTCCGCCTTCTCTCACCCTGGTGTACATGGAT
>CAYYZI010000412.1:0-3227 GCA_964475675.1 uncultured Geminicoccaceae bacterium | reverse complement strand
GGTACCCGCGCCGAGCACCCCCGGCGCCAGCCTGGCGATGCTCAGGGTGCCGGCCGCGGCCAGCAGACGGAGAACGGTGCGGCGTTCGAGCCGCGGTCCGCAGAGATCGGTGCGATCGAGCCCGAACAGCGGGTCCTTCGGGTCGAAATCGTGGGCTTCCTCGTATTCGCGGCGCATGCGCGCCAGCTCGGCCGGGCTCGGTTTCCTGTTCATCTCGCTCTCCCTGTACTGGTTGGTCGTGAAGCTTCGCCTGCCATATCCGCCATCTCCCGCCGCCGGCTCACGCCGGCTCCAATGCGGTTTCCTCGAGCTTGTGGCAGGCCGCGGCATGGCCGTCCGCCACCGCACGCAGCGGCGGGATCTCGCGGCGGCAGGCGGCGTCGGCGAACGGACAGCGGGGATGGAAGACGCATCCTTCGGGCGGATCGGCGGGATTGGGGATCTCGCCCCTGACCGGCCGATGCGCGCGCTGCCGCTCGGTCTCCGGATCGGGCACCGGCACCGCGCTCAGCAGGGCCTGGGTGTAGGGATGGCGGGGATCGGCGAACAGCACCTCGCTGTCGGCGATCTCGACGATGCGCCCCAGATACATGACCGCGACGCGATGGCTGATGTGGCGCACCACACTCAGATCGTGGGCGATGAACAGATATGTGAGACCGAGCCGCGCGCGCAGATCCTCGAGCAGGCGGATGATCTGCGCCTGGATGGAGACGTCGAGGGCGCTCACCGCCTCGTCGCAGAGCACGAATTCGGGTTCGAGGGCGAGGGCGCGGGCGATGCCCACCCGCTGCCGCTGGCCACCGCTCATTTCGTGCGGGTAGCGGTCGATCAGCCGCGGCGACAGACCGCAGAGATCGAGCAGCGCGCGCACCCGCCGCAGACGATCGCGGCGCTGGCGGGCGATACCGTGGACCAAGAGCGGCTCGCCGACGATCTCCTCCACCGTCATGCGCGGGTTGAGGGAGCTGAAGGGATCCTGGAAGACGGCCTGAACGTGGCGGCGGAAACGCCGCTCGGCGGCCCGGTCGAAGCCGGCCAGATCCTCGCCCTCGAACAGGATGCTGCCGTCGCTCGGCGCTTCCAGGCGGAGGATACAGCGGCCGATGGTCGACTTGCCGCAGCCCGATTCGCCGACCAGACCCAGCGTCTCGCGGCGACGGACGACGAGATCGACCCCGTCCACCGCACGCACCGCGCCGATCTTCCGCTTGAACAGCATCCCCTTCTCGATGGGGTAGTGCTTGCGCACCCCGCGCAGCTCGAACAGGGGCCCTTCCGCCGCCCGGCTCACGCCACCGCCTCCGCCATCAGCCGGCGATACTCGAAGCAGGCGGCGCGATGCCCGGGCTCCACCTCGACCAGTTCCGGCAGCCTTTCGGCGCAATGCGCCTGCGCGAAACGGCAGCGCGGGCGAAACGCGCAGCCGGAGGGCAATGCGGCCGGATCGGGCGGATTGCCGGGAATGGGCTCGAGCGGGGTGCCGCGGGGCCGGTCGAGGCGGGGCACCGATTCCAGGAGCCCCACCGTGTAGGGATGTGCGGGACGCCGGTAGAGCGCCGCCGCCTCGCCGCTTTCCACCAGCCTTCCCGCATACATCACGTTGACCCGGTGGGCATAGCGGGCGACGATTGCCAGATTGTGGGTGATCAGCAGCAGGGCCACCCCGAGGCGCGTGCACAGATCCTGCATCACCTCCAGGATCTGGGCCTGGATGGTGACATCGAGGGCGGTGGTGGGCTCGTCGGCGATCACCAGATCGGGCTCGCAGGACAGCGCAATGGCGATCATCACCCGCTGGCGCATGCCGCCCGAAAGCTGATGCGGATACTGGCGCAGACGGCCCGCCGGATCGGGAATGCCGACCGCTTCCAGAAGGCCGACCGCCCGCCGCCGGGCCTCGCTGCGGCCGAGGCCCAGATGCACCTCCATCGCCTCGGTGAGCTGGCGACCGATCGACAGCAACGGATTGAGGGAGGTCATCGGCTCCTGGAAGACCATGCCGATGCGCCGCCCCCGGAGCTGCCGCATCGCCTCCTCGTCGAACTGCAGCAGGTCCCGGCCCTCGAACAGGATGCGACCGCCTTCGATGCGGGCCGGCGGCGTCGGCAGCAGACGCAGCACCGCCAGGGCCGTGACGGATTTGCCCGAGCCACTCTCGCCCACCAGCGCCACGATGTCGCCGCGATCGACCCGCAGCGAAAGATCGCGCACCGCCCGCACCCGGCCCGCCTCGGTGCCGAAGCTCACCTCGAGACCGTCGATCTCAAGCAGCGGCGGCACCCGCCGGCCTCCGCTCTGGCGCGGGACGCGGATCGATCCGATACGGCCCGGATGGTGGTTGCGGCTGCACGATCCCCCCTGACCCCGCGCCCGTGTCGCTTGCCGTCGGGCGCCATTATCGATATCGATATTGAACGAGATGTTCGTTCCTGCTCCGTCCGGAGTCAACAGATGAATGAGCTCGCCGCCGCCCTCGGTGAAGAACCCGGCGTACCTTCCCTGCAGCGCAAGAGCAGTGCCGTCTATCATGCCATACGAAGGGCCATCCTGCTGCATCGCATGGCCCCCGGCCAGACCCTCCTGGAGCAGCAGATCGCCGCCACCATGGGCTGCAGCCAGGGGACCGTGCGCGAGGCGCTGCTGCGGCTGGAGCAGGACGGGCTGGTCGAGCGGCGCGGCTACCGCGGCACTTACGTGTCCGACACTACCGAGGCCGAGGCGGCGCTGATGGCCCGGGTGCGTATCGAGATCGAGGCCCGCGGCGCCCGGCTCGCCGCCGAACGGGCGAGCGAGGGGGATCTTCTGCATCTGGGCGACATCCTGGCGCAGATGGCGGCCGCCGAGAAGCGTCAGGACGGCTACGCCATGAGCGAACTCGATCGCAGCTTCCACCTGGCCATCCTGCGGCTGGCCGGTCTCTCGGCGCTGGAGCCGATCCTCACCCGCTGCTCGCTGCACGTGCACCGCTTCATCTATGCCCGCGGGCCCCGGGGAACCACTCCGGACAACCGGCGCGGCCTGCCCTCGGGGGCGGAGCTGCACCGCCAGCTCCTGACGGTGCTGGGGAGTGGGGACGGTGCTGCCGCCGCGCGGGCGATGCGCGGCCATATCGAAGGGGTGATCGCGAGCTGGGCGCCGGCTCTGCTGCCGCGCATCCTGGAGGGCTCCGGCAGCCCCGCCTGAGGCGCCGGCGCGGCGGTGTGATGCGCGGAATCCACGCCCCC
>CAYYZI010000411.1:0-3228 GCA_964475675.1 uncultured Geminicoccaceae bacterium | reverse complement strand
GTCGGTGGAACGGTCGCAGCACGTCCCTGCCCGCGGATCGCGGCATTGCCCTCCGATCGGCCCGGAGGTCCAATGTCGCCCCCCTCGCCTTCGGGCAGACCCGGGAACCCGTCTCGACCCGGCAACCTTTCCGGGGCGGGCGCCGCAATCCGAACGCCGGAGCCGGACGCCGCCAGCGGGATGCGGCTCCCCGGCGGCACGACCCCGGCGCCGGTCCGGGCTTCGGTGCCGGTCTCGGCTTTCACAACAAGGGCTCCTGGGCCCGGGGGCATGGCCGGGCCCGATCCCTCCGGAGCAGTCGCGGCTGCAGGCCCGCCCACGGGCGCGGCCGCGCCGGCGACGGCCGGCAGATCCGTCGCATCGCCGGGCAGCACAGGTCCGCCCCCCACCTCGCCGGGGGCAGCCCCGGGGAAGCCGGCAGCAGGGCTGCCGCCTTCAGCGGCCGGGGCAGGGGCCGCCAGGCCCGCCAGCAGGGCAGCGAACGCGGCACCCTCCTCGGCGGCCGGCTGGTCGCCGGCCTCACGGGTCGACTCGGGCAAAGCGGTGGTCGCGACGAGGTTTTCGATCATGGCGCCCAGCAGGACGCAACCATCGTGCCAGACGACCGCCGGCAAGCGAATGGCCGGCCCACCGCGGATTCCCGGAGCTGCCCGAGGGCCCTGCCCCGGCAAGCTTTGCCGCCCGGTCGTCAGAGTTTGCCCCTCGGCCGCCGGCCTATGGCGATCCGCGCCGCGCTTTGCCATAGTGCGGCCGTCGCAGCGCAGAAGAGAGCCGCCATGCCGTCATCGGAAAACCGCAGCGGGAACCGTGAGGATGCCTTCGGCGAACTCGCCGATCTCCTGGGCGAGCGTCTTACCCGCAATGCCGTGATCCGCGAGCAGCACGGGCGCGGCGAGGCCTTTCCCGAGACCCATCCGCCGGAGGCCGTGGCCTTTCCCGAGAGCACGGCCGAAACCGCCGCCATTCTCCGGATCTGCCACCGGCACGGGGTCCCCGTGGTGCCCTATGGAGCGGGCAGCTCGCTGGAAGGCCATGTGGCGGCCATCCACGGCGGAGTCAGCCTCGACCTGTCGCGCATGGACCGCATTCTCGAGATTGCCGCGGAAGACATGAACGTCCGGGTCGAAGCCGGGGTCACCCGCAAGCAGCTCAATCACGCGCTGCGCGATACCGGCCTGTTCTTTCCGGTCGATCCCGGAGCCGATGCCACCTTGGGCGGCATGGCCGCGACCCGCGCCTCGGGAACCAATGCGGTGCGTTACGGGACGATGCGCGACGCGGTGCTGGAGCTCACCGTGGTGCGCGCCGATGGAACCGTGATCCGGACCGGCAGCGCCGCCCGCAAATCGGCCGCCGGCTACGACCTTACGGCCCTGTTCGTGGGTTCGGAGGGAACCCTCGGGGTGATCACCGAGCTGCGTCTGCGGCTGTGGCCCATTCCAGAGGCGATGGCCGCCGCGGTCTGCGCCTTCCCCTCCCTCGACGCCGCCGTGGCCACCGTCATCCAGACCATCCAGACGGCCATACCGGTGGCCCGCATCGAGCTTCTCGACGAACTCCAGATGCGGGCCTGCATCGCCCATGCCCGGCTCGCGGAGATGGCACCGCAGCCGACCCTCTTCTACGAATTCCACGGCAGCCGGCAGGCGGTCGCCGAACAGGCCGAGCTGGCCGGGGAGATCGCCGCCGAGCATGGCGGATCGGCGTTCCGCTGGGCGACCTTCGCCGAGGAACGCAGCCGCCTCTGGCAGGCCCGCCACGATGCCTATTTCGCCGCCCTCGGCCTGCGCCCCGGCGCGGTGGCCTGGGTCACCGACGTCTGCGTGCCCATCTCCCGCCTGGCCGAGGTCATCGCCGAGACCCGCCGGGAGATCGAGGGAAGCGGCATCCCCGCCCCCATCCTCGGTCATGTCGGCGACGGCAATTTCCATGTGGTCTTCCTGATCGACCCCGACAGCCGCGAGGAATGGGAAACCGTGCAGCGGCTCAACGATGCGATGGTCGCGCGCGCCCTGGCCGCCGGCGGCACCTGCACCGGCGAGCACGGTATCGGCCTCGGCAAGAAGGCCAGCCTCGTCAAGGAGGCGGGGCCGGCCCTCGAAGTGATGCGGGCCATCAAGCGGGCGCTCGACCCCGCGGGGATCCTCAACCCGGGCAAGATCTTCGATCTCGGGGAGGATCTCTGAGCCGGCTCACCAGGCCGGCAGCGCGGCGGCCGCCTCGAACAGCAGGCGGTGGCGGGCCACCACCGCCTCGGGCGGCCCGTAGCCGCCGCCGGTGACGGTGGCCACCGGCACGCCCCGCCGGCGGCAGAGCTCCAGCACCAGCGCGTCGCGGGCGGCGATCCCGCCATCGGATAGGGCAAGACGCCCGAGCCGATCATCCCGATGCGGATCGACCCCGGCATTGTAGAACACCAGCTCCGGGCGCAGCCGGGCCAGCAGTCCCGGCAGCAGCCGCTCCAGTGCGGCCAGATAGAGGCCGTCACCGCTGCCTGCTTCGAGTGCGAGATCGAGGCTGCTGCGGGTTTTCCGCAGAGGATAGTTGGTGCGGCAGTGCAGCGACAGGCAGAAGACGCCCCTATCGCCGGCCAGGATGGCGGCGGTGCCGTCGCCCTGATGCACATCCAGATCGATCACCAGTACCCGCGACACCAGCCCCTGGGCGCGCAGCACCCGTACCGCCACGGCAACATCGTTGAACAGACAGAAACCGGCCGGCGCCGCCACCCCGGCGTGGTGGCCGCCGCCCGCGAGATTGCAGGCGAGGCCTTCCTCGAGCGCGAGCTGGCCGGCCAGCACGGTGCCGCCGATGGCCGCCAGGCTGCGACGCAGCAGCGCTTCCCCGAGCACCAAGCCGAGCCGCCTCCGGCCGACCCCGTCGAGACGCCCTTCCAGCACCGCCATCACATAGTCGGGGGCATGGGCGAGCGACAGCCAGCGGCCCGGTGCCGGCAGCGGCCGGTGGAGCCGGCCCGGATCGGCGAGCCCGTGACGCTCGAGTTCGGCCAGCAGCAGGGCGGAACGGGCCGAAAGGAAATGCGGCGGTCCTGCGACCGCCAGCCGGTAGTCGGGATGAAAGACCAGTGCGGGTCGCACCGCCGCCGCCCTTCAGTTCTCACGCACGGGTTGAGACACGACATGCCCACGGAACCGGGCGCGTCCGCGCTTCCGGGCCTTGGCTCGCCTCCCTTCTTCGGCTTGCCTTTTCAAAAAATTGCGCATAAGT
>CAYYZI010000410.1:0-3229 GCA_964475675.1 uncultured Geminicoccaceae bacterium | reverse complement strand
GCGCATACCCGTGCTGATGGTCGAAGCGGGATTGCCCCCGCCGCCGCCCGCCGTGGTTCCGCCGGCGGTGTGGCAGCAGCCCGCCATGCTGCCGGCGCGGCTGGAGGCGGCCGGGCTCGGAGCCGTGCCGCCAGTGCTTCCGGCAGCGGCGCGGGTCGGTGCGCGCAAGGCGGAAAGCGAGCCGCAGCCGACGGGCGGGAACCCCTCTCCCGAGCCGGCAGCGGGCCCCACACCCCGACGCGACCCTCTCGATCTGCCGCTTCGCGAGGAAGAAAAGTGGCGGGAATGGCTGCTGACCGTGGAACTCAACGGCAGTCGGGTCAGCGAGGGCGCCTATCTGATCGAGGACCCCGAGAGCGGGCGCCTCGCGGTCCCCGTCGAGGAGCTGCGCCGCTGGCGGATCCGGATCACCCGCGACCGGATCCTCACCTTCCAGGGAATGCCCTTCTATCCCCTGGATGCCATTCCCGGCGCCCGCTTCACCTTCGACCGCTCGGCCCTGCGCCTGGTCGTCACCGTGCCGCCTGCACAGTTCCGGCCCTTCGCGCTGGAAGGCAAGGAGCGGCGCCGGCCCGCGCCGCAGGCGGCCGTGGGTGCCTTTCTCGACTACGATTTTCTGTATGCGCTGGGCGAGGATTTTGAGGATCGCATCGACGGGCTCGCCGAACTGGGCCTGTTCGGCGATCTCGGCGTGATCCTCAACAGCCTGCGCTTCGACGATGTTCTGGGCGGGTTCGACGTCACCCGGCTGGAGACCAGCTTCGTCAAGGACATGCCCGAGGAGCGCAAGAGCATCCGCGCCGGTGACAGCCTCACCGGCGGCGGCGCCATGGCCCAGCCGGTGCGCTTCGGTGGCATCCAGTACGCCACGAATTTCGCCACCGATCCCTCCTTCGTGACCTTTCCGCTGCCCTCGATCGGCGGTCTGGCCGAGCAGCCCTCGGTGGTCGAGGTGCTGATCGACAACGTGCGGCGGAGCACCGGCGAAGTGCCGGCCGGACCATTCCGCATCCCCAATGTGCCGGTGGTGACGGGAGCCGGCGAGATCCAGCTCAAGGTGACCGATTTGCTCGGCCGCGAAAAGCTCGTCACCCAGAGCTACTACGTGTCCTCGCGCCTGCTGCGGGCCGGACTGCACGATTTCTCCTACGAGGCTGGGCTTCTGCGCCAGGACTTCGGGGACGACAGTTTCGACTATGGCGATCCCATGGCCTCGGCCACGCATCGCTACGGCTTTTCCGACAGCTTCACCGGTGAAGCGCATGCCGAACTCGAGCCGGGCCGGCAGAGCCTGGCCCTCGGCGGCACCTTCCGCCTCGGCACCTTCGGCACCATCACCGCAGGGGCCGGTGTCAGTCACGACGATGGCGAGGGCACCGGCTTTCTCGGCCAGCTCAGCTACGAATATCTCGGCCGCGGCTTCAGCATCAGCGCCCGCTCCCGCTACACCGACAGCAACTTCCGCCAGTTCGGCGACGGCGGCACGGTGCGACGCACCGATCAGCTCGGATTGGGCCTGCAGCTCGGCGATTACGGGCATCTCGGCCTGCTGCTCGTCAATCAGGAGAGGATCGACGCGGAGGACGCGCTGACGGTCAACGGCAACTACTCGCTGCGGCTCGGCCCCGGCTCGCTGATCGTCAACCTCGCCCGTCTGTTCGAGCCCGACAAGGAGCTGGCGCTGACGGTCTCCTACTCCCTGCCGCTGTCCGGCAACCGCAGTGTCTCCAGCCGTCTCGAGGCGAGCGACCGCCGCACCCGCGGGCGGGCCCAGTTCCGGCAGGCGCGTGGCGCCACCGATCTCGGCCTCGACTATCGTCTGGCCGCCGAGCTCGGCGACGATCCCCGCTACCTCGACGCCCGGGCCGGATATCAGGGAAGGCTGGGCGCGGTGACGGGCGATTTCGAGCTGGCCGACGGCAGTGCCAATGGCCGCCTCGGGGTCAACGGCTCGGTTGCCCTCATCGACGGCAGGCTAGCGCTGACCCGTCGCATCGGCCGTGCCTTCGGCCTCGTCGAGCTGCCCGGTTTCGCCAATGTCCGGGTCTATCTCGACAACCGCGAGGTGGGGCGCACCGACGAGGAGGGCATGCTGCTGATCCCCGGCCTGCGGCCTTTCGAGGTCAATCGTCTGCGCGTGGAGCTCGATGATCTGCCGCTCGGCGTGGTGGTCACCCGCGGCGAAGTCGAAACCGTGCCCTATGATCGGGCCGGCATCCGGATTCCCTTCGAGGTCCGGCTCGCGGCACAGGCGCTGGTGCGTCTGGTCGGACCTCTGGGCGAGCCTCTGCCGGCCGGTCTTGAACTCGCCGACCGCGAGGGGAGCATCGTCGCCCTGGTGGGACGGGACGGCCTCGCCCAGATCACCGGGCGTCCCGAGGGCGCGAGCGGCGAGATCTTCGGCCGCGCCGGCGAGATCCTCTACAGCTGTACCATTCCCGCCTACGATGCGGCCGATCTTCTGGCCGATCTCGGAGAACAGCGATGTGCACGCGACTGAGACGCGGGCTGCTGGCGGCCGGGCTGGGGCTGCTGGCCGTGCCCGCCCATGCGGCCTGTACGGTCGATGCGCGACCGGTGAGCTTCGGCGCCGTCGATGTGGCTCGGGTCACCTTCTCCACCGGCCGCATCGATGTCGTGTGCGACGAGGCGGCGACCATCAGCGTGGCGCTCACCGGCAGCGGCAACGGCCAGCGGGCAATGACCGGGCCGGGCGGCAAACGCCTCGTCTATGAGCTGTTCACCGATGCCACCTATCGGCGGGTGTGGGGCGACGGACAGGGCAACGGCAGCCCGGTACAGACCAGTGTCGCCGCCGGTGGCCGGCAGCGGCTGACCGTCTACGGCGTCGTGCCTGCGCAGCCCGGTGTGCCCGCAGGACAGTATGCGGGTCAGCTGGTGATCGCCATAACCTTCTGAAAAAGCGTACTTCTCTCCTCATGGCGCGCGATCAGGGTTAATCCTGCGTAACCCCCGATAGAGCAACCTGCGCTACTGTTCCCTTCAGCGGCCGTTTGCGATACGGTCCCTGTAGGGAGAAGAACGATGTCTCAGTCGGACAAGCCGGCGCTTCGGCGCCCGTTCGGTGTTTTCTGCCTGGCTCTGGCGATGACGGCGCTGGGTGCCGTGCCGGCGATCGCCGGCAGCAGCAGCGGCACGCTCACCGTCAGGGTCTTCCGCGGGACCATCGACGGGGCGAGCGTGCACCCGCGCGAGATCGCCAAGGCGG
>CAYYZI010000409.1:0-3246 GCA_964475675.1 uncultured Geminicoccaceae bacterium | reverse complement strand
AGCTAGGTCCCTGCCCCATCACGCGATCTGCCGGAGGCGGGGGAAGCGGTGTCCGCGGGCGAACTGCTCGAAGCTCTGAGCCGAATGACGGCGGATCAGCCAATGGCTTTCCTGCTGGTGGCATTGGCCGGCCTGCTGATCGGCGTGGCGCCGGCATCGCTGCCCCTCTATTCGGTGCTGCTCGGCAGCTTGGCCGGCAGGGCCGGGGAAGGAGAGCGGTCGGTTCGGCCGTCCGCCGGGCAGCGCCGCGGTTTCCTCGTGCCGCTCGGCTTCGTGCTGGGCATCGCCACCGCCGACGCCCTGCTCGGGGCCCTGTTCGCCCTCTCCGGCACCCTGATCATCCGTCTGCTGACAGGCTATCTGAGCCTGCTCAACCTGCTGCTGGCCGCGATCTTGGCGGTGTCCGGTCTGGTCACGCTGCGGCTGGTGCGCCTGCCCTGGATCCGGCTCGCCGGTCGAGCGCCGGGTGCGAGCTCCTTCGGCGGTGCGTATGTCCTCGGAATTCCCTTCGGCCTTTCCACCTGTCCCGCCTGCACGCCCCTGACCCTGCCCATCCTGTTCGCCGCGGGGGCCACGGGCGTGGTGTGGCTGGGGGCATTGCTGCTGTTCGTGTTCGGGATGAGCCGCGGCCTGCCGCTGCTGCTGGCCGGCTGGTCCGCCGACAGCCTGGCCCGCCTGCGGCCGCTGGCACGGCTGCTGGTGACGATCGAATACGGGGGTGGCGTCCTGCTGCTGCTGGCCGCGGCATACTTCGCCTATCAGAGCGCCGTCCTGGCCGGCCTCGCGGTGCCGCTCTCCTTCCTGTTCTGAGCGGTGCCGGCCGCGGTCAGCCGCGGCTCATGCCGAACAGCGGTCGAAAGCGGACGCCGACCCAGTTGCCGGCGAAGGCGAAGACCATCCAGACCCAGCCATGCAGGCTGCCCGAGGCGATGCCGGAGAAAAAGGCACCGATGTTGCAGCCGAAGGCGAGCCGCGCACCATAGCCCAGCAGCAGCCCGCCGATGGCCGCCGAAAGCAGGGCCGGCAGCGGCAGCCGCCACACCGGCCGGAAGGCACCGGCGAGGCCCGCCGCCAGAAAGGCACCGAGGATGATGCCGAAATTCATCACCGAGGTGACGTCGCGCCAGACCGGCGCATCCAGCGCACCCGCCCGGGCCACCCAGTAGGGCCATTCGCGCACGGGAATGCCCACCAAGTCGAACAGCTTGGCGCCCCAGAGCGCGAATCCGGAGGTGATCCCCCAAGGGCGTCCGGCCAGAGCGAGGGTGGCATAGTTCAGGAGCGCCAGGGCCACCGCGCCGGCGAGGATCGGCCAGGGCCCGCGCATCATGTCCCAGCGTCCGCGCGGCTTCGGCGCTTCGGCGCCACGACGCCGTTCGACCACCAGCGTGGCCAGCACGATCGCCCCGAACACCGCGAGGTTGAGCGCCAGGGCCGGGGCCAGCCCCAGCTCGCGCACCAGGGAAACGGGCGGCAGACCCGGCAGGCTCAGCCAGAACGGCATGTGGGCGGTACCGATCACCGAGCCGAGGACGAAAAAGGCGAGGGTCACGATCATCCGGGTGCTGCCGCCGCCGACCGTGAACAGGGTACCGGAAGCGCAGCCGCCGCCGAGCTGCATGCCGACCCCGAAGAGGAAGGCGCCGACCATCAGGCTGACCCCGAGCGGCGCCACGAAGCCGCCCACCGGGCGACCGAAGATCTGGCCGGCATCGAGCGCCGGGAAGAACAGGAGAACGGCGATCGCCAGCATCAGCATCTGGGCTCGAAGCCCCCGCCCCTCGCCTTCCACCAGGAAGCGGCGCCAGGCGTAGGTGAAGCCGAAGCTCGCATGGTACAGGCTGATGCCCAGCAGCAGTCCGACCAGCAGCAGTACCGCCATGCGCGGGCCGCCGGCCTGCAATGCCATGCCCGAGCCGGCCAGCCCCAGCAACAGCGCACCGCCGACCACGCGCAGGTCGGGGCCGCTGCGCACCACCATGCCGGTCAGGGTCGTGGCCATAATCAACAGTTTCCTTGCGAATTATCTTGCGCTTTACATTTAGCCCGGGTTGTTTTTCGCATCAAGCCCCCACCGCCTGCGGGGGGCACGGCTCGAGGTCCGACATCCCGGATTTGACCACGGATGCCGCCCCGCCGTCATCTCAAGGGGGCGTGAGCGGTGGCAGGCGGTCAGCCGGGCTGCGCCGCCGCGAGGCTGCGCATCACCACCTCGCCCCGTGCCAGCTCCTCGGCGGGCAGATGGCAGGCGATCCGGTGGCCGTCCGCGAAACGGTGCTCCGGCGGCTCTTCCCGTTCGCAGACGGGACCGAGCTTGCGGTGACAGCGGGTGTGGAAGGGACAGCCCGAGGGCGGGTTCAGGGCCGAAGGAATCTCACCCTCGAGGATGATGCGCTTTTTCGTCACCCGTGTGTCGGCAATCGGCACCGCCGACAGCAGCGCTTCGGTATAGGGGTGGTAGGGTGGCGAGAACACCGCTTCGGTGGTGCCCTGCTCGACGATCCGGCCGAGATACATGACCACCACCCGGTCGGCCAGATAGCGCACCAGCGAAAGATCGTGGCTGATGAACAAGAGCGTGGTGCGGTGCCGGCGCTGGATGTCCATGAGCAGGCGGGTGACCGCCGCCTGCACCGAGACATCGAGGGCCGAGACCGGCTCGTCGGCGACCACCAGCCGCGGATTGCCGGCGAACGCCCGGGCGATGCCGATGCGCTGCTTCTGCCCGCCCGAGAGCTGGCGGGGCTTGCGCCAGAAGAACTCGCGCGGCAGCTTGACCAGATCGAGAAGCTCGAATACCCGGCGCCGCACATCCTCGCGTCTCCGGGCGATGCCGAACTTGCGGATCACCCGGGCGATCTGGCTGCCCACCCGGTGGCTCGGGTTGAGGGTCTCGAAGGGGTTCTGGAAGACCATCTGCAGATGGGCGACGAGCCGGGGATCCCGCTTGCGGACGGGCAGCCGGGCGATGTCCCGCCCTTCCAGCAGAATCGATCCGGCGGTGGCCTGCTCGAGGCCCATCAACACCTTGGCGAAGGTCGACTTGCCGCAACCCGACTCGCCGACGATGGTCAGGGTCTCCGCCTCGCGGGCGGAAAAGGCCAGCTTTTCGTTGGCCCGCACCCGCTGCGCCCGGCCGCCGCCGAGCAGCGCCAGGGGGGAGTGCCCTCCGAGCCTGTACTCCTTCGCCAGGTCGCGAACCTCGAGCACCGTGGCTCCGGCGGGTTCGACAGCCGCCGCTGCCCC
>CAYYZI010000408.1:0-3251 GCA_964475675.1 uncultured Geminicoccaceae bacterium | reverse complement strand
AAAACTGCTGGCGCGAATACCCCATGATCCGGCGCCTTGGAGACGTTCTCGAGCTCCGCAGCCAGCGGCAGGAGGCTCGGCTTCCTCCGTGCGACCTTGTCCTTGGTGGTCCTGTCGTTCTCCCGAAAGGTCGGTGGTTGGCAAACAACACCTTTATCCTTCCGGGAGCGGCCCGGCCACCGCCGGCCCGCCAGCCTCCTCACGGGGCGCGGGCCGGCGGCCCACACTGTCCGGTGATTACCGTCTCAGGACACGAAGATCGAGGGTATTCCGCAGGCTCGGGACTCATAGCTGGAAATGGTGGCGGCGCCGCGAGAATCGCTGACCCGACCCTCGGTGAGCAGCAAAAATCAGGGGCTTGCCATCACCGTCGCAGAGCGCGTGCAGCTTCGAGTTCAGGCCCCCACCGCCAACCCCGAGGAAGGCTTTCCGTGACCCTGGCCCGCTCCGAAGCGCTGGCCAGCCACGATTCCCGTTCGCCTGCTTCACCTTTTCTCCACCTCTGCCTGCAGCCCTGCCATCGGTGGGGCTCTCCGCCGCTCAGCGGCCCAGGCTGATGCCGACCTCTTCCGCGCAGCGGCGCAGGAAGGCGAAGCCCTTCTCGCTCACCTCCTCGGAGCCCGAGGCCACCGGGCGCCAGACCGAAAGGGCGCTGGCGATGTCGGGATGGAGATGGACGAAGCTCTCCAGCACCAGATCGCCGGAAAAGCCGGTCTCGGCGAGGGCCGCGAACAGCTCCCGCCAGTGCACATTCCCGGTTCCCGGCACGCCGCGATCGCTTTCCGAGAGATGCACGTAGCGGATCTTTCCGGCATGGGCATGCAGCGGTGCGGCGAAGCCCTTTTCCTCGATGTTCATGTGGTAGCTGTCGAGATGGATGAAGAGGTCGGGCTCGCCGATGCGGTCGATCAGTTCCGCGGTCTGGGCCGCGGTGTTGAGGAGATGGTTTTCGTAGCGGTTGACGGGCTCGAGGCCGAGCGCGAGGCCCAGGGATGCCGCCTTGCGCGCCACCCGGCGGAGGCTGTCCGCGAGCACCGCATATTCCTCTTCGGTGGGCGGCTCGCCCGTGCAGCCGCCGATGGTGCTGTAGGTCACACCGGTCAGGCACCAGGAACCCATCCGGGCCGTCACCTCGAGGGCCTGCTCCAGAAAGCGCTCGGCGGCCTCGGGCTGCGCCGGCAGACTCGCATCCCGGGGCAGGCCCAGGGAACAGGTCAGCGCGAGGCCGTGATCGCGGGCGATCTGCCGGCTCCATTCGGGATCCACCTCCGCGGGCCGGAGCAGCGGCACCTCGATCAGATCGAGACCGGCATCGGCGGCCGCCCGGCACATGGCGGGGGCACTGTCGCGGGTCCATTCGGGAGCCCAGAGGCAGGCATGGGCGCCAAGTCTCGGCATGATGATCCTCCCCGTTGCGTTGCGCCGGCCCACGGCCGGCCGTTCACTGGGCGCCGACGATATGGGCGACGATCCGCTGCATGTCGGTCTGGGCGGTGACCTCCTCGGAGATCACCCGGCCCTGTCTCAGGGTGACGATGCGGTCGGAGACCGCGAACACGTCGGTCAGGCGGTGGCTGATGAGAATGACGGCGATGCCCTGGCGTTTGAGCTCGCGGATGAGGTCGAGCACATGCTCCACCTCGCGCACGGCGAGGGCCGCGGTGGGCTCGTCCATGATCACCAGCTTGGGGTCGAAGGTCAGCGCCCGGGCGATCGCCACCGACTGCTGCTGGCCGCCCGACAGGGTGCCGACCTCGGCGTAGATGTCGGCGATGCGGGCGCCCAGCTTGTGCAACATGGCATGGGCTTCGCGGTCGATCGTTCGCCGGTCGATCACCGGAAAGAGGCCGAGCAGGCGGCGCACCGGCTCGCGCCCGAGAAAGATGTTGGAGGGCACGTCCTGCTGCGGCGCCAGCGCCAGGTCCTGGTAGATCATCTCGATGCCGCGACGGCGGATCAGGCCCGGTTCGAGGCCGGTGATGGGCGCATCGCGAAAGCGGATCTCGCCCGCATCCGGCTGGTAGACGCCGGTGATCACCTTCATCAGCGTCGATTTGCCGGCCCCGTTGTCGCCGACCACCGCCACCACCTCGCCGCCATCGACATCGAAGGAGACGTCGCGCAGTGCCTCGATGCTGCCGAAGCGCTTGGAGATGCCGCGGATCTCGAGCAGGCTCATGCCTCCCTCCGCCGCCGCGCGGTCTGGTCGAGCCAGACGGCGAAGATGAGTACCGCACCGATCGCCATCTGCTGGTAGAAGGACTGGACGGCCAGCAGATTGAGCCCGTTCTGCAGCACCCCCATGATCAGCGCGCCGATGAAGGTGCCGAGGATCGAGGCGCGGCCCCCGAACAGGTTGGTGCCGCCGATGATGGCGGCGGTGATGGCGGTCAGCTCGTAGGTCAGGCCGGCGGTGGGATCGCCGGCATTGACCCGGGCCATGAACAGCAGCCCGGCGATGCCGGCGGTGAGGCCGGACAGGGCATAAAGGGCGAGCTTGTGGCGCTCGACATGAATGCCCATGGCCCGCGCCGCCGCTTCGTTGTCGCCGATCGCCAGGGTGTGGCGGCCGAAGCGCGTATAGGCCAGCACGTAATGCGTGTAGAGGGCGACGCCTACGAAGACGATGACCGGGAAGGGAATGCCGAAGGGCCGGCCCTGGCCGATGTAGACGAGGATCGGATCGAGCCCGTAGATGGTCTTGCCGTCGGCGATCACCAGCGCCAAGCCGCGGGCGATGCCGAGCATGCCCAAAGTGACGATGAAGGCCGGAAGTCGCGCCCGGGTAACCAGCAGGCCGTTGACGAGGCCGGCGCCGGCACCCGCGGCGAGGCAGCCCAGAAGGCCGATGAACCAGGGAAGCTCGGCCTTGACCACCAGCGAAGCGCCGACCACTCCCGAAAGCCCGAGCACCGAGCCCAGCGACAGATCGAGGCCGGCGGCCCCGATCACGAAGCTGGCGCCGATCCCCAGCACGCCGATGGTGGCGGTGGCCAGCAGGATGTTGAGGAAGTTGGAGACGCTCAGGAAATAGGGCGATAGCCAGGCCATCATCGCCCCCAGCAGCAGCAGCACGCCGAGGGACTCCAAGCGAAAGCCGAGCCGTCCCGAAAGGGGGCGTCGCGTCGCCGCCATCACCGCCATGCCGATACCCCGAACGAAGGGGCGGGCGGCGAGCCACCCGCCCCGTGACGATCACCGAAAAATAAATTGGTCGTTTCCAGTTGTTTGCCTCAATAATTTCTTTAACC
>CAYYZI010000407.1:0-3269 GCA_964475675.1 uncultured Geminicoccaceae bacterium | reverse complement strand
CATCCGCATCTTGTATTACATTAACTTGTTCATCAACTGCATCGCCTGTAGCGCCTACTGTATGTTTCAATTCAGTTTCCAAAGCATCAAAAGTTTTCTTGATTTCACGAGTTTGTGCCTGAAAAATTTCCTCCAAAATGCCTTCAAAGGAAGTGCGACCGCCGAGCTATCGCCGCAAGCCGAGCCGGGCCTTCCGGCCGGTCATGCGGCCCGATGCGCCTTTCCCGTCCTTCTGACCGAGGTGGAGTGAACGTACCGTTCGCACTCGCCCTGGCGGGCCTGCTGCTCGGCGCCGCGGTGGGCAGCTTCCTGGCCACGGTAGTGGCACGGCGCGGGCAGGGCGGGTTGGCCTGGGCCGGCGGTCGCTCGCGCTGTGATTCTTGCGCCACCCCGCTCGCTGTCCGCGATCTGCTGCCGATCGTCAGCTATCTGCTGCTGGGCGGGCGCTGCCGCCATTGCGGCGCAGCCATTGCCCCGCGCCATCTGGCGGTGGAGGTGGCGGCGGCTGCGATCGGCCTCGCCTCCTTCCTGCTCGCCGGCTGGGCGAGCGGTGCTGTCGCCGCCCTGCTCGGCTGGACCCTGCTGCTGCTTTCCCTGATCGACCTCGAGGAGATGCGTTTGCCCGATCTGCTGACCCTGCCGCTTCTCCTCGCCGGGCTCGCCTTGTCCGGATTGCAGGGAGGGCTGCTGCCGCTCCTGGGCCTGCCGGAGCCGCGCGCGGCCCTGGCCGGAGCAGGGATCGCCTGGCTGGCCCTGGCGGCCCTCGCCTTCGCCTATCGCCGGCTGCGGGGCCGGATCGGGCTCGGCCAAGGGGATGCCAAGCTGGCGGCGGCGGCCGGTGCCTGGCTCGGGGTGACGGGGCTGCCCCAGTATTTCCTCCTTTCCGGTCTTCTGGGCATCGCTCTGGCGGTGGCTCTCGGTGCGCTCCGCGACCCGCAGCGCCGCGTGCCCTTCGGCCCGGCTCTGGGGGCCGCCCTGTGGCTGATGTTCGTCACCGGCTGAACGGGGAGGTGCCGGCCGGATTGACGGCCGGGCGTCCCTGTGCGACTCGCCACAGCGGTTTCGCCGGGGAGCGCAACGCAGGAACGGAAGATGGCCGAAATCACGAGCCTTCGCGAGGCGGTGGCGTCGCTCGTCGAGGATGGTGCGCTGCTCGCCATGGAAGGCTTCACCCATCTCATTCCGCAGGCCGCGGGTCACGAGATCATCCGTCAGGGCAGGCGCGATCTGACGGTGGTGCGAATGACCCCGGACCTGATCTACGACCAGCTCATCGGCATGGGATGCGTGCGCCGGCTGATCTTCTCCTGGGGCGGCAATCCCGGGGTCGGTTCGCTGCACCGCTTCCGCGATGCGGTGGAGCATGACTGGCCGCATCCCCTGGAACTCGAGGAACGCAGCCATGCCGACCTCGCCAATGCCTATGTGGCGGGAGCCTCGGGGCTGCCGTTTGCCGTCCTGCGCGGCTATCGCGGTTCCGACCTGCCGAAATATGGCGATCATATCCGTTTTCTGCGCTGTCCCTTCACCAGCGAGGAGCTGGCGGCGGTGCGGTCGGTGCGTCCCGATGTCGCCGTCATCCATGCGCAGAAGGCGGACCGGCGCGGCAATGTCCTCTTGTGGGGGATCGTCGGTGCCCAGAAGGAAGCGGTGCTGGCGGCCCGCCACAGCATCGTCACCGTCGAGGAGGTGGTGGACGATCTCGGCGCCTGGCCCAACGCCTGCCTCCTGCCGCACTGGGCGGTGACCGCCGTCTGTCCGGTTCCGGGCGGTGCGCATCCCTCCTACGCCCAAGGCTACTACCGACGGGACAATCGCTTCTACAAAGCCTGGGACGCGATCTCGCGCGATCGCGAGACCTTTCGCGCCTGGATGGAGGCGCATGTGCTGGGTACGGAGGATTTCGCCGAGTACATGCGCGCCGCCGGAGTGACCCTGCCGCCGGAGACCCCGTCATGAGCAGCGGCGATTTCACCACCGGCGAGATGATGGCCATTGCCGCCTCGCGCCTGCTGCCCGACGGGGCGGTGTGCTTCGTCGGCATCGGCCTGCCCGGCACCGCGGCCAATCTCGCCCGCCTCACCCATGCCCCGGATCTGGTGCTGATCTACGAATCGGGGCCGATCGGCGCCAAGCCGGATGTGCTGCCCCTGTCGATCGGCGATGGCGAGCTTTCGCTGACCGCCGACACGGTGGTTCCCACCCCGGAGATCTTCCGCTACTGGCTGCAGGGCGGGCGCATCGACATCGGCTTTCTGGGCGCTGCCCAGATCGACCGTTTCGCCAACATCAACACCACCGTGATCGGCGAGTATCGCAAGCCCCGGGTGCGGCTGCCGGGTGCCGGCGGTGCCCCCGAGATCGCGGCCATGGCCGGTCGTATCCTGATCGTGCTGCGCCATTCGCGGCGTGCCTTCGTCGACAGGCTCGACTTCGTCACCACCGTGGGCTTCCTCGACGGCGGTGACGCCCGCCAGCGTCTGGGGTTGCCGGGGGCCGGTCCCACCCATGTGGTGACCGATCTCTGCGTCATGGAGCCCGATCCGCAGACGAAGGAGTTGCAGGTCACCCGCATCCACCCCGGAGTCGAGCGCGAGCAGATCGTCGAGGCCACCGGATGGCCCGTCCGCTTCGCCGCCGAGATGACGACCACCGCGCCACCCGACCGCCAGGAGCTCGAGGCGCTGCGCGATCTCCAGCGCCGCACCGCCCGCGCCCACGGCGATGACGCCTGAGGAGACCATCCATGGCCGAAGCCTTCATCTGTGATGCCGTTCGGACGCCCATCGGACGTTTCGGCGGTGCGCTCGCCCGGGTCCGTACCGACGATCTGGCGGCCCTGCCGCTGAAGACCCTGCTCGAGCGCAACCCCGGCCTCGATCCGGCGGCGGTGGAGGACGTCATTCTCGGCTGCGCCAACCAGGCCGGCGAGGACAATCGCAACGTCGCCCGCATGGCCCTGCTGCTGGCCGGGCTGCCGCCGAGCGTGCCCGGCCTCACCGTCAACCGTCTCTGCGCCTCGGGCCTGGAGGCGGTGGGCTATGCGGCGCGGGCGATCCGCGCCGGCGAGTTCGATCTGGCCATGGCCGGCGGCGTCGAATCGATGACCCGCGCCCCCTTCGTGATGGGCAAGGCGGAAGCACCCTTCCAGCGCACCGCGGAGATCTTCGACACCACCATCGGCTGGCGCTTCGTCAATCCGCTGATGAAGGCCCAGTACGGCATCGATTCCATGCCCGAGACGGCCGAGAACGTGGCCGAGGAATTCG
>CAYYZI010000406.1:0-3270 GCA_964475675.1 uncultured Geminicoccaceae bacterium | reverse complement strand
ACCCTCGGCTGGCTGCCGGCGGGCGGTGTTGCCAGCGTCGGCGATGGTGGCCTCTGGGACCGTGTCACCTATCTGGTGCTGCCGGTCACCGCCCTCACCCTGCTCACCGCCGGCACCTTTCTGCGCTTCGCCCGGGCGGCCCTGATCGAGGCCCTGCAGGAGGACCATATCCGCACCGCCCGGGCCAAGGGCTGCAGCACCGCCCGCATCGTCCTCGCCCATGCCCTGCCGAACGCCATGATCCCCATCGTCACCGTGGTGGCGCTGCATTTCGGCTCGCTGCTGTCGGGGGCGCTGGTGGTGGAGACGGTGTTCTCCTATCTGGGGATGGGCAAGCTCATCTACGACGCCATCCTCGGCAACGACTACAATCTGGCGCTGGCGGCGTTGCTGCTGGGCACCGCGCTGACGCTGCTCGCCAATCTCGCCGCCGATATCGTCTATCTCGAGCTCGATCCGAGAATCCATGAGAGCCTCTGAAACCGTGCCCGCGGGCCGCGTGCCCGGGCTGATGCGCCGCTTTCGCCGACGGCCGGCGGCCCTGGCCAGCCTGGTCCTGCTGCTGGTCCTGGGCGCACTCTGTCTGGCCGCGCCGCTGGTCGCCCGGCTGCTCGGCGTCGATGCCGAGACCATCGATCTCCTCGGCCGCTTCCAGCCACCGAGCCTCGCCCATCCGCTGGGCACCGACGAGCTCGGGCGCGATGTCCTGCTGCGCCTCCTCTATGGCGGACGCATCTCGCTGCTGGTGGGGATCGGGGGAGCGCTGATCGCCAGCGCCATCGGGGTGGGGATCGGCATCCTCTCGGGCTGGGTGGGCGGGTTGCTCGACCGCTTCCTGATGCGCGTTACCGACGCGGTCATCGCCCTGCCGCTGCTGCCGCTGCTGATCGTGCTGGCGGCCATCGATCTGGCCAAGCTCGGCCTGCCGCTGACCTTCGCCGGCGGGGCCACCGCCAGCGTGGTGCGGATCATGGTGATCGTCGCCCTCTTCGGCTGGACCACGGTGGCCCGCCTCGCCCGCGCCGCCACCCTCAGCGTCAAGAGCCGCGAATTCGTGCTGGCGGCCCGGGCGATGGGGGCGCCGCCGGCCCGCATCCTGCGCGGCCACATCCTGCCCAACGTCGCGGCGCCGGTGGTGGTTGCCACCACCCTGTCGGTGGGCAACGTGATCCTCGCCGAATCGGTCCTCAGCTTTCTCGGCCTCGGCATCCAGCCGCCGCTGGCGAGCTGGGGCACCATGCTGACCAACGCCCAGGAACTGATCTTCGGTTCGCCGGCACTGGCGATGTGGCCGGGCTTGCTGATCTTCCTCACCGTGCTCACCTTCAATCTGATGGGCGACGGCCTCCAGGAGGCTCTCGACCCCCGCCAGAGCCGCCAAGCCTGACCGGAGCACCCGCCGGAGTGGGAGAAACAGCCATGGATTCCTGCCTCTGCTACGTCACCTGCGGCTCCCGCGAGGAGGCCGTCACCATCGGTCGCAAGGTGGTGGAACGGCGCCTCGCCGCCTGCGCCAACATCATCGACGGGCTGACCTCGATCTATCGCTGGGAGGGGGCCATCCACGAGGATCCGGAGACCCTGCTGTTCCTCAAGACCCGGCGCGATCTCGCCGAGGCGCTGGTCGAGGCGGTGGTCGCCCTGCACAGCTACGACTGCCCCTGCGTGACGGTGCTGCCCATCGTCGAGGGCAACAGGGACTATCTGGCCTGGATCGCGTCCGAAACCGACGGTTGATTTTTTCCATCCCGATCGTGACAATGGCTCCGACCGGGCAGACCGGAGGAACCAGCCGGAGCGCGATGCACAGCACTGCCGAGGGGATCCTGGCCCATGGCCGTTCGTGGGGTACGCGGCTGCTCGATCTGGTGCTGCCGCCGCGCTGTCTGGCCTGCGGGGTGATCGTCGACCATCAGGGCAGCCTGTGCGGGCGCTGCTGGCACGAAGTGCTGTTCATCACCCCGCCCTTCTGCCGCCAATGCGGCTATCCGCTGCCCCACAGCGCGGTGGTCGACCCGCTGTGTGCGGCCTGTGTCGCCGAGCCGCCCACCTTCGCGCGGATGCGGGCCGCCCTGCGCTACGAGGCGGCCGGCCGCCGCCTGATCCTGCGTTTCAAGCATGCCGAGCGGATCGAAGGCGTGACCACCTTCGCCGGTTGGATGGCCGAGGCGGCGGCCGACGTCCTCGCCGAGACGGATATCGTGACGCCGGTGCCGCTGCATCGCTGGCGGCTGCTCAAACGCGGCTACAACCAGTCGGCGCTGCTGGCCCGGGCCGTGGCCCGGCTGGCCGGACGGCCCTGTGTGCCGGACCTTCTGGAACGGCACCGGGCCACCGCCTCGCAGCAGCGCCTGAGTGCCCGGGCCCGGCGCGAGAACGTCACCGCCGCCGCCTTCCGCCCCCATCGGCGCCACCAGGACCGCATTGCCGGGGCGCGCATCCTGCTCATCGATGACGTGTTCACCACCGGCTCGACGCTGGAAGCCTGCGCCAGGGTGCTGCTGCGCGGCGGAGCGGTGCAGGTCGACGCCCTCACGCTCGCCAGGGTGGTGCGCGACGAGGCACATCCTATATGAGGGATGCTCTGCAGGAGCTTTGCCCGACACCATGACGAGCCGCTGTTGATGGCGAAAGTCGAGATCTACACCACCCCGCTCTGCCCCTATTGCTGGCAGGCCAGACGTCTCTTGAAGCGCAAGGGCGTGGCCTTCACCGAGATCGATCTGTGGCGCCGCCCCGGCCGCCGCGCCGAGATGCTGGCGCGCGCCGACGGCCGGCACACGGTGCCGCAGATCTTCATCGACGGGGTGGCCATCGGTGGCTGCGACGAACTCCGGGCGCTGGAGGCCGCGGGCGAGCTGGACGCCCTGCTGGCCAGCACCGGCCCGGCGCAGGAGCGATCGGCATGATCTGCTTCGAACTGGTCTGCGGCAACGCCCATCGCTTCGAGGCCTGGTTCAAGAGCGGTGCCGCCTACGAGGAGCAGGAAGCGGCGGGGCAGCTGGCCTGTCCGCTCTGCGGCGATCGCGCGGTTCGCAAGGCGCCGATGGCGCCGGCCATCGCCCGTTCGCGCGAGGCGGCGAAGACCGCCGAGACGGCGACCGGGCCCGAGGCGCCGAAGAGCGAGGCGGAGCGGCGCAAGGCGGCGCTGGCCGCCCTGCTGCGGCAGATGCGGGCGGTCCAGACCTATGTCGAGCAGAACTTCGAGAATGTCGGCGAGCGCTTCGTCGAGGGCCTGTCCAAGCGCGATCCCGACGTCCTCGACGGTGT
>CAYYZI010000405.1:0-3295 GCA_964475675.1 uncultured Geminicoccaceae bacterium | reverse complement strand
GCAGCATCTCGAAGCCCAGCTCGAACTGGACCAGCATCGAGCGCAGCCGCTTGTAGACCTCCGCATCGCCCTCGAGCTTCGCCCGCCCGGCGGCGATCTGGGCGTCGAAGCTGACCGCACCCATCATCGTCTGTTCCAGATCCGCGCGGTCGATGGTGATGGTCAGGTCGGCGTCCTCGACCTGGAAACCCTCGATGCTGGTGAGGGTGGCGTTGCTGAGCTCGACCACGAAGCGCTCGCCATTGTCGGGGGTCACCAGATTGATGGTGAAGGCCTGTCCTTCCGCCAGCGCACTGTCCAGCCGGATGCCCAGGAAATCCAGCCAGAGCTGGGTGGTCATCGCCCGGATCATGTCGGGTCCGGCGGATTTGGGCGGCGCCCCCTCGGGGATCCCGTTGCGCAGCTCGAAGGCCCCGGCGAGGAAGCTGTTGCGCACGCTCGGGCTTTCCTGCTGATAGCCGATCTGCTCGAAGATGTCGGCCAGCAGATCCTTGGCCTCGCGATTGCCGGGCTCGGCATAGACCAGCTTGTTGACGATTTCCTGCGCCAGCCGGTACTCGCCGGCGGCGAAGAGCTCGCGCCCCCTGGCCAGGATCGGCCCGGCACCGCCCATCATCTCCACATAGAGCGGGGCGCTGTCCTCCGGCGAGAGGGGGATGAGGGTGGCCGGATTGCCGTCCCAGTAGCCCAGATAGCGATTGATGATGGCCCGGCTGTTGTGGGCCACGGAGCCGTGATAGCTGCGCGCCGGCCACTGCTTCTGCAGGCTTTCCGGAACCTCGTAGACGTTCTGGATCTGGTTGATCGTCACCCCCTGGTTCGCGAGGCGCAGCACCCCGTTGTTGAGATTGGCATAGGTGTCGCGCTGCGCCCGCATCACCTCCTGGATGCGGCCATTGCCCCAGCGCGGCCAGCTATGGGAGGCGAACATGACCTCGGCCTCGCGGCCGAACATGTAGAGCGCGCGGTTGATCTGCTTCGACCATTCGAGGGCGTCGCGCACCAGCGCACCGCGCAGGGTGTAGATGTTGTGGATGGTGCCGGTGATGTTCTCCGCCGCCCAGAAGGCGCGCCAGTCGGGAAAGTAGGTGTTCATTTCGGCCGGCGCCTCGGTGCCGGGAGTGTTCTGGAAGATCATCCGCACCCCGTCGACGGTGCGCTCCTCGATGTCCTCGGAGATGATCACGCTGGGCGCGATCAGGCCGATGTTGCCGGCCGCCGTGTTCTTGCCGATGGCCTGGTCGACATGGCCGTAGGGGCTGCGCGGCAGCAGCACGCCGTACTGGAAGAAGAGACGCCGGTTCATGGCGTTGCCGGCATAGACGTTCTCGGCCACCGCATGATCCATGAAGCCGACCGGGGCGATGATCTGGACCTTGCCGCTGCGCACATCGGCTTCTTCGACCACCCCCCGCACGCCGCCGAAATGGTCGGCATGGGAGTGGGAATAGACCACCGCCACCACCGGGCGGGCGCCGAGTTCCTTGTTGACGAGGGCCAGCGCTGCGGCCGCGGTTTCCTTGGCGGTCAGGGGATCGAACACGATCCAGCCGGTGTCGCCGCGGATGAAGGTGATGTTGGCGAGATCGAAGCCGCGCACCTGGTAGATGCGCCCGGGCAGCACCTCGTACAGCCCGTAGGCCATGTTGAGTATCGCCTGGCGCTGCAGCGAGGGATGGATGCTGTCGAAATCGCGGCCCTGCAGCAGCCATTCGTAGCTGCCCATGTCCCAGGCCACATTGCCGGCTTCGGCCATGATCCGCTTGTAGTCGGGGGCGGCCAGGAAGCCGCGCTTGGCCTCGGCGAAATCGCGATCGTCCTCGAACGGCAGGCTGCCGCGCAGCGCCTCGATGACGGCCACGGTACGCTCCGAGGGCAGCTTGCCCTTGGCATCGAAATGCTGGTCGCTCTGCGCCCGCACTGGTGCCAGCCCGAGCCCGAGAACCATCGTCGCGGCCAAAGCCGCCGGCAAAAATCGCATTGCATCGCCTCCCGTGAAATCTCCGGCACGGTCGCACCGAATGCGGCAAGCTACTCCCGCGCCCCGGGACATACAAGGCCGAAGCGTGTTTTGCCGCAGCCCCGGCGAGGGTCGGCCGAGGACGGCCCCGCGGGCCTGCGGCACCCGCGCGGCGAGGGGCGATCGGGCCTCGCGCGGCAGGGGGTTACCGCGGCCCGGCGCGGGGCCTCCGCACCCCGGGCGCCGGACCGGCGGCCGACGGATACACCCTTTCGTTCACGAAATCTTGAACCTCCAGCGGTATTCTCGGCGATGGTGGAAAAGGCCCGACGCAGGGATTCGCCGCTCCCAGGCTCTCGCAGCTTCTGGAGAGTAGCGCGGAGGGGTCGAGGGAAGGGTAACGGGCGGACCGGATCGGGTCGGCGGGCCATCAGGTGCCGCCACCTTCACACACGCGCGTCCAGAACGAACGCGCACAGCCGGAAGCCATTCATGGAGAGCTCTTTCGCCTGCTTCGTGAGCCTGTCCCGCCATGTCTCGATGGTGTCTTCCGGTCTGGCTTTTCGCTTCGCCACCTGGGCGCCTTGCCATCGGTCGCAGACGAACCAGCCGACCAGATAGATGCCGCAGCGGTAGCCATTTTCCCGCAGGTAACGATCCCGGAGCTGGTCTTCCATGGCCGTCTCGAGCCCGGGGTTCCAGCAACCCTTGACCTCGATGACGATGGTGGCGATCGGTTCGCCCTCGTCTCCGGGACAGCGCTTCGCAACCGCCTGCACGAGAATGTCGGTTCGCTGACCGCCACCCGACTTGGCCGCCCGCAGTTCCACTTCGCGATTGGCGAGGATGCCACGTTGTACGAGATCGGTATCGAGGTGCTGCTTGACATAATCGGACAGGAAATTCTCGTCTTTCGGACACCCCTTCCAGTCGGCCCCTTTGCCAAGCTCGTTCCAGAGCGCCCGCGCGAGCGGCGTACCGGCAACTCGCCCCTGCAGCCGGTCATCGAGTCGCTGCAGCGAATCCAGAACCAGATCCATCAGGTCTCGGTCGCCGCGGACGAGGCGGGTTCTGGCGTCCCGTTCGAGGATCAGGAGGTTGGCCGGCTTCGGTGGTCGGTAAGTGTTCTCGCGCAGACGGCGGCGGGCCTGCTGACGGTAGAGTGCCCACATTTCCCGCTGTTCCGGGAACCGTTCCGCCAGATCGTCGAGGACACGGACCGCTTCCTCGGCTCCCATTTCGGCAATCCATGCCGGAATCCGGTTGCGAAACCAGATGGCTTTCCGTTCAGGTGGGACGTTGCTCCCGTACGGGCCGTACACCTTAACATCCCCT
>CAYYZI010000404.1:0-3298 GCA_964475675.1 uncultured Geminicoccaceae bacterium | reverse complement strand
GGGGCGCTTCCGGGTCTGCTGGCCGTGCCCGAGGAGGAGGATGCCGGGCTCCTCGCCGATGCCGCGCTCGCGGTGATCGCCGAAGGCCTCGCGACCACCGCCGACCCTTCGCCCTTCGCCCGTCGCGACGGATTCCGCCTCAACGGCCCGGCCCGTCAGACCGTCGCCTTCCTGATCGGCGACCGTCCACTCGAGATCACTGCCGAGGCGGAGGCCGGCGGCTGGCGGCTGGAGGGCACCGGCACCGGGCTGTTCGCCCGCTGCGGGCGCCTCGACGAGCACCGCTACTGGGTCGAGCGCGAAGGGCTGCGGCGGGTTTTCTTCGCCACCGTCGACGCGCAGGGTGTGGTGCTGGTGGTGGAAGGCCGGAGCGCGCGCTTCGGCTTTGCCAGCCTCGGCGACCGGCCGGGCGAGGAAGGCGAGGCCGACGATCTCTTCCTGGCACCGCTGCCCGGCCGGGTGGTGGCAGTCAGCGCGAGGGCCGGCGAGCTGGTCGAGAAGGGCGCCCTGCTGCTGGTGATCGAGGCGATGAAGATGGAGCAGAAGCTGGAGGCGCCGCGGCGCGGCAGGGTCACGGCGGTGCATGTGGCGGCCGGCGAGCAGGTCGAGGAGGGAACGGTGCTGCTCGATTTCGAACCGGTGGAGGATGCTCCGTGACCCCCGCCGATCCGCTGGCCGGCCTTCCGGGCTCGGTGGAGATCGTCGAGGTCGGTCCCCGCGACGGGCTGCAGAACGAACCCGGCACGGTCGATCTCGAGACCCGCATCGCCCTGATCGAGCGCCTGATCGCGGCCGGTCTTCGGCGGATCGAGGTGGGGGCCTTCGTCTCGCCGAAATCCGTGCCGCAGATGGCGGGCTCCGGCGAGCTTCTGCGGCGGCTGGGCAGGCGCGCGGGCATATGCTTCTCGGCCCTGGTGCCCAACCTGCGGGGGCTCGAAGCGGCGATCGCCGCCGGCGTCGAGGAGATCGCCGTGTTCGGTGCGGCTTCCGAGACCTTCTCGCGGAAGAACATCAACTGCTCGATCGCGGAAAGCCTGGAGCGCTTCCGCCCGGTGGTCCGCGAGGCCCGGGCCCAGGGCATGCGGGTGCGCGGCTACGTTTCCTGCGTCGCCGGTTGCCCCTACGAGGGCGAAGTGGCGCCCGCCAAGGTGGTCGAAGTGACCCGCGACCTCTTCGAGATGGGCTGCTTCGAGGTCTCCCTGGGCGACACCATCGGCACCGGCACGCCGGGACGCATCGCCGGCATCGTCCGGGCCTGCAGTGCCGTGGCGCCGATCGATCGCCTCGGGCTGCATCTGCACGACACCTATGGCCAGGCGCTCGCCAATTGTCTGGCCGGCCTGCTGTGCGGGGTGCGGATCTTCGATGCCAGCGTTGCCGGCCTCGGCGGCTGCCCCTACGCGCCCGGCGCTTCCGGCAATCTCGCCACCGAGGATCTGCTCTACATGCTGCAGGGGATGGGCATCGAGACCGGGGTGGATCTCGACCGCCTGCTCGCCGCCGGGCGTTTCATCACCGATGCGCTGGGCCGTCCGCCGGCCTCGCGGGTGGCCCGCGCCCTGGGTGCTTCTTGCCCGCCCTCCTAGGCGATGCGCTTGCGGAACGGATCCGCCGGATAGACCCCGAGCACCTCCACATGATGGGCGAAGAAGCGCAGCTCCTCGAAAGCGAGCTGCACCCGCCGCTCCTCCGGATGGCCGAGAATGTCGGCATAGAAGCGGGCCTGGGCGAAGGTGCCGTCGATATAGCTTTCCAGCTTCACCATGTTGACGCCGTTGGTGGCGAAGCCGCCGAGCGCCTTGTAGAGGGCCGCCGGCACGTTGCGCACCTGGAAGACGAAGGTGGTGATCGCCGGCCCGTCATGGGCGCCGGGATAGCGCGGCTCGCGGGCCAGCACGAGAAACCGGGTGGTGTTGTGCTCGGCATCCTCGATATCCGAGGCCAGCACCTCGAGCCCGTAGATCTCGGCGGCGAGCTGGGAAGCGATGGCGGCGAGCGTCGGATCGCGGGTCTCGGCCACCTCGGCGGCGGCGCCGGCGGTATCGGCCACCACCCGGGTGCGGTAGCCGTGACGGCGGATGAAGCTGCGGCACTGGCCCAGCGCATGGGTGTGCGAGAGTACCGTTCGCACTGTCTCCAGGGTGGCCCCCTTGGCCGCCAGCAGGTGATGGTTCACGCGCAGGAAATGCTCGCCGACGATGTGCAGGCCGCCGCGCGGCAGCAGGTGATGCACGTCCGCCACCCGCCCGGCGACGGTATTGTCGACCGGGATCATGGCGTAGCGGGCACGGCGTTCGCGCACCGCAGCGAAGGTCTCCTCGAAGGATTCGCAGGGTAGCACCTCGAATTCGGGGAAAGCCCGCCGACAGGCCATGTGCGAATAGGCGCCGGGCTGCCCCTGAAAGGCGATGGTGCGGGCCGGCTCACGCGCCCGGTCGTCCTCCGCCACAGCACTCATCGCCTGTCTCCGTGCGCCGGTCGCGCCGCTTCCAGCACCGAGCGGGCGCGTGCCAGATCGTCCGGCGTATCGACGCCGAAGGGCAGCAGATCGACCAGCCGGACGCCGATGGTCATGCCGTGTTCCAGCGCTCGCAACTGTTCCAGCCGTTCCCGCGTCTCCAGGGGTGCTCGGGGAAGGCGGGCGAAGCGCTCGAGCGCGTCGCGGGTGAAGGCGTAGATGCCGATATGGTGCCACACCGGCCCCTCGCCCCAGGGTGTCGCCGCCCGGGTGAAGTAGAGCGCGCGACCGAGCTCGGGTGCCACCTCGCCGAAGCTGACCACCGCCTTGACCGCGTTGGGATCCTGGCGCTCGCGCGGATCATGGGTGGCGAACGCCAGCGTGGCCATGTCCGTGCCCAGCCGCTCGAGCGGCTCCAGCACATGCTGCAGGCAGCTCGGATGGACCGTCGGCAGATCGCCTTGCAGGTTGATCACCCGCTGGAACCGGTGCTCGGGGTCGATGATGCCGAGGGCGGCGAAGATCCGGTCGGTGCCCGAGGGCAGCGCCGGATCGGTCAGGATCGCCTTGCCGCCGGCCTTTTCCACCGCCTCGGCGATGGCCTCCTCGGCGCAGGCGACATAGACCGGGCCGACCTCGGCCTCCACCGCCCGCCGCCAGACGAGGATGATCATGGGCTCGCCGCCGATCAGCGCCAGCGGCTTGTTGGGCAGGCGTTCCGACCGGAGTCGGGCCGGGATCAGCACCACGGTCGGCGGCCCTGTCTCGCCGGATTCTGCGTGTTTCGCCAAGGATGCACCTCATTGCCAGGATGCGGAGCGGGCACGACCCCGGCTTGAC
>CAYYZI010000403.1:0-3321 GCA_964475675.1 uncultured Geminicoccaceae bacterium | reverse complement strand
GACGCGTTCCTGCTGAGCTCCGCCGATGCCGAGCTGCCCCGCGAGCTGGTACGGCTCAAGCGCCGCATCCAGGCCGCCCGGGAAGCCCGCAGCGCGGCCTAGTCGGCCGCGGCCGGCGCCTTCGGCCGGTGCCGCAGGCGCAGCAGCAGGGTTGTCTGCAGGGCGCTGAAATTGTCGTCGGAAACGACGGCGATCTCGCGGGCACCATCCTCGCCGCGCCATACCGTGATGCCTTCGAAATTGTCGCTGGGCAGAGGAGCCCGCAGGCGCGCCAGTTCGCGCGGTGCGAGCAGGGTCCCGGCTTTCGGCCGCCCCGGCAGCTCGAGGGTGCGGATGCGTCCGGCGAAACCGCCGAACAGGGAAAACCGCCGTTCCAGCACATAGACGGTATCGTCGATGCTGTCGGCGCCGACCGGCACGAACCCCTCGGTCGCGGGGTAGCGCAGCGCCACGAAGCCCGAGCCGTCCCAGAGTGCTGCCCGCAGCACCCCCGGTGCCAGGAACAGACCTTCGGTGAGCAGCAGCAGCCGACCGCCGGGAAGCGCGGTGGCTGCCTCGATGCCGGCATTGACCGGTGCCGCCCGCAGCCATCCCGGCAGCGGCACGCGGGTCGTCAGCCGCTCGCGTCCCTTCGCTTCGGGGTCGAGGCGGTAGAGCGCATGCTCCCCCTCGGCGGCGAGGAACAAGGTGCCGTCCTCGGCCACGGCCAGGCTTTCACTGTCGGGACGGCCGTTGCCGGTGTGCAGGGCACAGCGCTGCCAGGAAGCGGGCGCCGGGGCGGCGGCCGCGAGGATGGCCGGATCGAAACGCCACAGGGTGCCGCGGTCGGAAAGCGCGAACAGCCGGCCATCGACATATTGCAGCGCCGAGAAGCCGCCGAACTCGGCATCCCGCGACCGCAGTCGCAGGGCGCCCATCAGGGTGAGCGCGCCGAGTCGGCCCGCCAGCCTGCCTTGCTGGTCCTCGGGGACCGTCAGCGCCTCGCCGGTCACCGGCTGCGAGGCCTTCCATTTGCAGGCCAGAGCCGGCCGTCCCGGAAGGAGGGCGAGCAAGAGGGGCAGGAGCAGCAGCAGTGCCCTCGGCCGCAACGAGGAAAGGCCCGCTTCCGGGTGGAAGCGGGCCAGTCGGTGGTCGCAGGACAGAAGGGTCAGGACCCGGTCAGTTGCGCTGCTGGCCGAACAGCTGCAGCAGCATGATGAACAGGTTGATGAAGTCGAGATAGAGCCGCAGCGCACCGAAGATCGCCTTGCGGGTGGCCACCTCGGGCGAGTCGTACTCGTAGTAGGCTTCCTTGATGGCCTGGGTGTCGTAGGCGGTGAGACCGACGAAGATGCCGACACCGAGGATGCTGATGGCGAACTGCAGGGCGCTGCTCATCAGGAAGATGTTGACCAGCCCGGCGATGATGATGCCGATCAGCCCCATGAACAGGAACGAGCCCCAGGCGGTGAGATCCCGTTTCGTGGTGTAGCCGTAGAGGCTCATGGCGCCGAAGGTGGCGGCGGTGATGAAGAAGACCCGGGCGATGCTGGCCCCGGTGAAGACCAGGAAGATGCTCGACAGCGACAGCCCCATCACCACCGCGAAGGCCCAGAAGGTGAGCTGCGCGGAGCTCGGGCTCATCTTGTGGATGCGGGCGCTCAGATAGAAGACGAAGCCGAGAGGCGCCAGCATCACCACCCATTTGAGGGGCGTGCCGAAGATCAGCGACATCGCCGCCGGGCTCAGGGCCACGACATACGCCGTCAGGCCGGTGAGGGCGAGGCCGATCCCCATGTAGTTGTAGACCGACAGCATGTAGCTGCGCAGGCCCTCGTCGATCTCGGCCGCCGAAAGGCGCGCTTGGGCCGCGCGCGGGGTAAGGCGATGATCCATTGTCCTGTCCGCTCCTTGGATGCGCGTTCTGGAATGCGCTCGCTGGCTGTGGATCCATGATATGGCGGGGCCTCGCGGGCGATCAAGCCTCGCCGGACAGCGCCCGAAGGTGCCATGAACAAAGTTTCATGGTCTCTCAAGAGTGCGGAAAGACGGCCTCAGCCGATGACCGCGAAGACCGGAAAGGTCTCCAGCAGCCAGTAGGCGATCACCTCGAACTGGCCGGTGACCATCAGCGTGCCCATGATCAGCAGCAGCACTCCCGCTCCCTGCTGCAGCCGCCGCCCCATCTTCGCCAGCCGCTTGAGATGGCGCAGGAGCTGCTCGGTGAAGAGGGCGGCCAGCAGGAAGGGCACGCCGAGACCCAGGGAATAGATGCCGAGCAGGATGGTGCCCTTCTCGAGGCTGGCGGTGCTCGCGGTCATGGTCAGGATGGCGCCCAGCACCGGGCCGATGCAGGGGGTCCAGCCGAAGGCGAAGGCGAGGCCCAGCAGGAAGGCGCCGGTCACCCGTCCGCCCGGGATGTTCAGATGAAAACGGGCTTCGCGCTGCATCAGGCGGAACGGCGAAAGCCCCAGAAGATGGATGCCGAACAGGAGAATGACGATGCCCGCCGCCATGCCGAGCTCGTAGCGGTAGGTCAGCAGCAGCCCGCCCAGGGCCGAGGCGCTGGCGCCGAAGGCCACGAACACCACCGAAAAGCCGAGCACGAACCAGACCGCGTAGAGCAGCGCGCGCAGCCGGTTGACGCTGCTCTCCTCCAGCTCCTCGAGGGAGCTGCCCGCGACATAGGAGACATAGCCCGGCACCAGCGGCAGCACGCAGGGCGAAAGAAACGAGATCACGCCACCGAAGAACGCCGTGACAATGCCGAGAAGCGTGAGATCGACCATCGGTGTTCCTGATCCGGATCTGTCCGCCCCGTAAGAAAGTGCGCCGCGAGGAGGCGGGCAAGGGGCTCACGTCATCGTGTCACAACCCGCTGCCGCCGGTGCGCGGTCGGCCGATGCGGGCGGCCGCGGTTCAGAAGGGAATGTCGTCGTCGAGATCCTCGTCACGCGGCGGCGTGGGGCGCCGGGCCGGCGCCGGCCGTTCACCGCTGCCGGGCCCGCCCAGCGGTTCGCCCGATCCCTCGCCGCGTCCGCCGAGCAGCACCAGTTCGCCACGAAAGCGCTGCAGCACCACTTCCGTGGTGTAGCGCTCCTGACCGCTCTGATCGGTCCATTTGCGGGTCTGGAGCTGCCCCTCGATGTAGACCGAGCGGCCCTTGGAGAGGTAGCGTTCCGCCACTTCGGCGAGGTTTTCGTTGAAGATCACCACCCGATGCCATTCGGTGCGCTCGCGCGCCTCGCCGCTGCCGCGATCCTTCCAGCGCTCGCTGGTGGCGATCGTCAGATGCACGATCTTGCGATTGTCCTGGGTGTAGCGGACCTCGGGATCCCGTCC
>CAYYZI010000402.1:0-3346 GCA_964475675.1 uncultured Geminicoccaceae bacterium | reverse complement strand
GTCGAAGCCTACGGACTTCCCCGGCAGTAATGCCGGGGCCTCATTGAAGCGAGTAGTTGAACAGGCGGCCCCACTTGGAGACGTCGACTTCCCCGGCAGTAATGCCGGGGCCTCATTGAAGCCGGTCGATGACCTTGATCACGCTGTCGTCGTAGACGACGACTTCCCCGGCAGTAATGCCGGGGCCTCATTGAAGCGGTCTGGGCGCGGGCAATGCACGCCCATACCGCTGAGGAGACTTCCCCGGCAGTACTGCCGGGGCCTCATTGAAGCATCTTCCAGACCACCACTTTACTGTACGGCTTTGGAGCGACTTCCCCGGCAGTAATGCCGGGGCCTCATTGAAGCCGGGACGCGTCCTGTGGTGTCGATGAAGTATTGGTAGGACTTCCCCGGCAGTAATGCCGGGGCCTCATTGAAGCGACATGATCACCTCCCTTTGCTGAACGCCACATCCTACGACTTCCCCGGCAGTAATGCCGGGGCCTCATTGAAGCCATTCCACAGAACTCGACACAGGAGGTTCCGGTCTCGACTTCCCCGGCAGCAATGCCGGGGCCCCGTGGCCGTTGCGGCAGCAGTGCCCGGGACGGTCCGACCGATCCCGGCGCTACTGCCGGTAGTCGCAGTACTGCGGTGGAACGTGGCGAGACCGCACCGGAGCTCAGGCGCGGTCGCGGGCCTCGCTGTCGCCGTCGGTCGCCGCCTCGGCCGCTTCCTCCCCGGCGGCCACGGCCTCCGCGGCGGCGGCCGCGGCATGCTCGAGCCTCCTGCGGTCCTCGGCACCGGCGGTCTCCATGCCCGGCACCTGGACGATCACCTGGCGGCGGGCGAACTCGATGCCCGCCTCCTCGAACTTCTTCTGCACCGCCTGGTAGACCTCGCGGCGGATGGTGAACTGCTTGCCCGGCTTGGTCATGAACTTGCCGCGCACGACGATCCCGCTCTCGTCGACATCGAACACGCCCTGGCTCTTGAAGGGCTGCAGGAAGTCCTGCCCGTATTCGGGATGCTGCAGGAGCTCCTTGCCGATCTCCTTGAAGATCCGCTTGACCCGGTTGATGTCGGTGTCGAAGGGGACGCGGAACCTGAGCTTCACGATCACCCAGTCGCGGCTGTAGTTGGTGAGCTTCTGGATCTCGCCGTAGGGCACGGTGTGCAGCGGCCCGCGGTGATGCCTGAGCCGCATGGAGCGGATCGAAATCTTCTCCACCGTGCCGCGGGTGCCGCCGATATCCACGTACTCGCCGATGCGAAAGGCGTCATCGACCAGGAAGAACACCCCCGACACCACGTCCCGCACCAGGGTCTGGGCGCCGAAACCGATCGCCAGACCGAGGATTCCGGCGCCGGCCAGGAGCGGCGCGATGTTCACCCCGAACTGGCCGAGCACGGTGAGGATCGCCAGCACCAGGATGGCGACCTGGGCGGTACGCTGGAGGATCGGCAGCACCGAACCCAGCCGGCTGCCGCCCTGACCGCCCATGTCGCCGCCCGGCATCCCCGTCTCGCCCTGGCTCGCCCGCTCCCGGGCGAGCTGGCGCGAGGCCAGGATGTTGACCGCTTCCCAGAGGCCGTAGGCGATCAGAATCACCAGCAGCACCTTGATCGTCGAGCCGGCGAGCTGGGCGCCGAGGCCGGCCTCGGTCAGGGTGCGGAAATCGAGCCCGAGCATCTCCAGCAGCAGCGCGAACACGGCGATGCCGGTCAGCACCCGGGCCAGGCGCACCAGCCCCTTCCGGGTGGCCATCCGGGCTTCCCGGATGCCCGTCCCCTCGTCCTCGCCGATCGCGTAGAGGCTGCGCACCAATGCCTTGACGGCGGTGTCGATGAACGGCACGGCGACGATCACGCCGATCATGGTGAACGCCGCCGAGGCGGTGAACGCGCCGCCCGCACCGAGGCCGATCAGCACCTCGCTGACCGCGACCTCGATGGTGATGAGGGCGATCGCGATTCCCGGCCAGCTGCGGGCGAAGAAGCGGGCGATGGGCGAGGGGCTCTCCTCCCCGCCCAGCAGAATCGCGGCGAAGGCGCGCCGCGAGCCCCAGATCGCCCAGACCAGAACCGCCAGGATGATGATCTTGAGCAGAAAACCGAGGCGCATGCCGCCGACCACTTCCTCGGTGCCGAAGCGCAGCGCCCATTGCAGGAAGATGTAGGAACCGGCCATCACGGCCACCGCCGCGACCAGCCGGCGATGCATCGCCCGGGCCTCGTCGTCGTCGAGCTGGCAGAGGCGCAATTCGGGCCGATGCGGTGCCAGCAGAAAGCGGCTGACCGCGGCCCCGAGACGGGCCACCACCACCACCACCAGAATGGCCATCGCCGTGAAGCGGTCGGGTGTGCGCGGGCCCAAGCCGGCCAGAATCACCACCGTGCCGCCGACCGCGTAGGCCAGCACCCCGAGCAGATCGAGCACCAGCCGGAGTGCCAGGGTTCCGAGAAGCGGCAGAAGCCCTTCCGGCTGCGCCGCCGCCAGCCTTTCGAGCGGCCCGGAAAACAGAAGGCGCAGCCCGCGCTCGAACAGGTAGCCGACCGCCAGCGCGCCGGCCAGCACCGCCAGCAGGTAGAGCAGCGCCCCCATCCCCCGTCCGTCGAGCCAGGTGCGGAAAGCGTCGGCGAGCACTCCCGGGATCTGCGGCAGGCTGGCCACGGTGCCGCCGAGATTGCTCCAGACCAGGGCGGTGTCCGTCTCCAGGCTCTCGTAAAGTTGGGTCAAGCCGGCGGCCTGCGAGACCTCCTTCCGTTCGCCGGCCAGCGCATCCAGACGGGCGAGCAGCAGCGCCCGCACCTCCGCGTCGGTGAGCCGGGCCACCATGTCGCGCAAGGTCGCGGGATCGAGATCGGCGGGCGGGATCCTGGTCGCTTCGCCGGGCCGGTCCCCGTAGCCGGGCGGGAGCTGGGCGAGTGCGGCGGTGCTCGCCAGGGAGCACAGCAGCAAGAACAGCAGTCCTGCCCAACGTGACATCGGCGGCTTTCCCCTCCTGGATGCCGGTCGATCGACGCCCCGCGACAGCTCGTCGACATGTCGCATGCACGGATCAATTCTGTGGATCGACCACCTCCCGCCCTCTATAGGCGGGCCGCCCGGCACTGTCGACCGAACTGCCGGCGGAGGGGACACGACCGGGCCGGTGCCGCGGGCACGAGGCAGGATGGAGGAGGCGCTGCAGGATTGCCGGGAAGGACCGCATGCGCGGTCCTGCTGGTAGCGGAGGAGGGATTCGAACCCCCGACCAACGGATTATGATTCCGCTGCTCTACCGCTGAGCTACTCCGCCGAACCGGTGCCGTTGCGGCCGCGCTCGATGTATGGTGCGCCCCGACGACTGTCAAGGCGGCC
>CAYYZI010000401.1:0-3347 GCA_964475675.1 uncultured Geminicoccaceae bacterium | reverse complement strand
ATGGATGGGATTGACCACCGCCCCGCCGAACATGCCCGAATGGAGATCCCGGGCGGGCCCGCCCACCGTCACCTCGGCGTAGAGCAGGCCACGCAGCTGGGTGGTGATGGCCGGCTGGTCGATGGCCGGCATCAGGGTGTCGGAGACCACCACCACATCGGCGGCGAGCGCTTGCCGATGGCTTTCCAGGAACGGATCGAGGTTGGGGCTGGAGCTCTCCTCCTCCCCCTCCACGAGAAGTGTGACCGGTACCGGCAGGCTGCCGTGCACCGCCTTCCAGGCGCGCAGCGCCTCGAGGATGGTCAGCAGCTGGCCCTTGTCGTCCACCGCCCCACGGGCGACGATGCGCGGACCGTAGGGCCCTTCCACCACCACCGGCTCGAAGGGCGGCGATTCCCAGAGCTCCAGGGGATCGGGCGGCTGCACGTCGTAATGGCCGTAATAGAGAATGTGCGGCCCCTGCCCTTCCTCCGAGCGCCCGACCACCATGGGATGGCCCGGTGTGTCGTGCAGCCCGGCCTCGATGCCGATCCCGCGGAGCTCGCCGGCCAGCCATTCGGCGGCGCGCCGGGTATCGGCGTCATGGGCGGGATCGGCACCGACGCTGGGGATGCGCAGGAATTCCTCGAGACGTTTCACGCTGTCGTCGAAATGCGCCTCGATCCACTGCAGAACCGGCTCCGTATCCGCCGCCATCGCTCATCTCCCCCTCGTCTGCGGCCGCTTCTAGCACGTCGGGCATGCAGGCGGCAGAGGACAGTGCGCACCCCTCACACGTAAGCGGGCCGCGGCAGACAGCGCCCTTCGGCGTCGAACAGGTAGGCAGCACCGGCGGGAATGCCGATGCGCATCTCGGTGCCCGGCCGGGCCTCGATGCCGCCGGGTGCCTTGGCGACGAGCGTGCGATCACCGGGCAGGGAGAGATGGACGAAGCTCTCGCCGCCCAGCCGTTCGACGGCGAGCACCCGGCCCGCGATCTCGGCATCGCCTCCGCCGCCGCAGAGAAGATGCTCGGGACGCAGGCCGATCTCGACGATCTCCGCGCTCTCTTCGGCGCGGGTGGTGGTGGCCAGAACCGTCCCCTCCGCGATCTCCACCATCACCCTGCCCTCCGCCTCGCCCACCGTCCGACAGGGCAGAAGGTTCATCCGCGGCGAGCCGATGAAGGTGGCGACGAAACGGTCGGCCGGATGATGGTAGAGATCGAGCGGCGCCGCGAACTGGCGGACGATGCCGGAATCGAGCACGGCGATGCGGTCGGCGAGGGTCATCGCCTCCACCTGATCATGGGTGACATAGACCATGGTGGCGCCGAGCTGGCGATGCAGCCGGGCGATCTCGATCCGCATCTGCACCCGGAGCGCGGCATCGAGATTGGACAGCGGCTCGTCGAACAGGAACACCTCGGGGTTGCGGGTGATGGCCCGGCCGATCGCCACCCGCTGGCGCTGGCCGCCCGAAAGCTGCCGCGGCTTGCGCTCGAGCAACGGTTCGATCTGCAGGATGCGGGCGGCCTCGCGGACCCGGGCATCGACCGCGGCACGACCTTCCCTGGCCAGGCGCAGGCCGAAGGCCATGTTGTCGTAGACTGTCATGTGCGGATAGAGGGCGTAGGACTGGAAGACCATGGCAATGCCGCGCTCGTAGGGCGGCAGCTCGGTCACCTCGCGACCGCCGATCATGACATTGCCGCGGGTCACCTCCTCGAGCCCGGCGATCAGCCGCAGCAGGGTGGACTTGCCGCATCCCGAAGGGCCGACGAAGACCACGAACTCGCCGGGATCGACGGTGAGATCGACGCCCCGGATCACCATGTTGCCGCCGAACGCCTTCCAGACCCGATCGAGCCGGACTTCCGCCACGCCTCACCCCTCCCCGTCGAGCAGAACGACCGCGAGGCCCCAAGGGGCGAGATCGATGCCGGTCCCGTGCACCGTCGCCTCACAGGAAAACCGCGGCTCCGCCGCGCCGCCCATCCGCACGCTTCCTCCTTCGCCACCGAGATCGAAGACGCACAGGAGCCGCCGGCCCTGCCGGCTTCGCTCGAAGGCGAGGAGCGGCTCCGGGACGTCCAGAAAGCGGATGTCGCCCAGGCGCAGAGCCGGCTCACCGCGGCGAAACGCCAGAAAGGCGCGCAGCCGCTCGTAGACCGAACCGGGATCTTCATACTGGCGATCGACGGCCCGGCGGCGATGCGGCTCGTGGAACGGGATCCAGGGCCGGGCCGTCGAAAACCCGCCGTGCGCTGCATCCGCTTTCCAGGGCATCGGCGTGCGACAGCCGTCGCGTCCGGCAAAGCGCGGCCAGAAGGCGATGCCGAAGGGATCCCGGAGATCCTCGAAGGAGAGTTCGGCCTCCTCCAGACCGAGCTCGTCCCCCTGATAGAGGCAGGGTGAGCCCGGCAGGCAGCAGAGCAGCACCGGCAGCAGCAGACGGGCCGCCTCCGGCGGGTCGGGATGGCCGAGACGGCTCGGCGCCCGCCGCACGTCATGGTTGGAGAAGGCCCAGCACGTCCAGCCCCGGCCGATCCGCGCGCGCATCTCCTCCACCGCCTCGCGAATGCGGGATGCGGTGATGGTGCCGCTCAGGAGATCGAAGCCGTAGGCCATGTCCAGACCGCCGCCATTGGTGTGGCGGGCGATGCGGGCGCGAGCCCGATCCCCGGTGACCTCGCCCAGCAGCACCCGGCCACCGTATTCCTCGGTCAGACGCCAGAGGGGTTGCAGGAAAAGGGCATTGAGCTCGGCCCGACCCTTGTCGAAGCGGTGTTCCTGCATGGCCCAGGGCGAGCCCGGTGCGGCTCCGCCCAGGACCGGCGGCGCGCGGCGGGGTGGATTGTTGCGCAGCCGCGGATCGTGGAAGGCGAACTCGATGGCATCCAGACGAAATCCGTCGACCCCGCGCTCCAGCCAGAAGCGGGCGATACCCAGCAACGCCTCGCGTACTGCCGGCCGGTGCAGATCCAGATCGGGCTGTTCCTTCAGGAAGTTGTGCAGATAGTACTGGCCGCGGCGGGGTTCCCACTGCCAGGCGGGGCCACCGAACACGGACAGCCAGTTGTTGGGCGGGGTGCCGTCGGGCCGGGGATCGGCCCAGACGTACCAGTCTGCGCGGGGATTGGTGCGGTCCTCACGGGATTCGAGAAACCAGGGATGCCGGTCGGAGCTGTGCGAGGGCACGAAATCGACCAGCACCCTGAGGCCGAGCGCGTGGGCGCGGGCCAGCAGCCGGTCGAAATCGGCGAGGCTGCCGAAACTCGGGTCGACCGCGCAGTGGTCGGCGATATCGTAGCCCCAGTCCTTCATCGGGCTCGCATAGAAGGGCGAGATCCACACCGCATCGGCGCC
>CAYYZI010000400.1:0-3364 GCA_964475675.1 uncultured Geminicoccaceae bacterium | reverse complement strand
ACTGGCGGCCATTGTGCACGACAACGAGGAACGCTGGTTTCGCTTCAAAACGCTCCAAGACCTGTTCAGGCGCTCGCTCTACCGTTGGGCTCGAGCGGTTGTCTGCACCACTCCCGAAATTGCTGGGCAGCTCGGTCCGGTTATGCCATCGTGCGCGATTCGCCGCGTCATTCCCACGGCGGTGCGGTCGGCAGGCCGGCCTTATCGGCCTTTCGAAAAGCGCACCAAAACCGCGGTGCACGTCGGAACTCCCTTTTACAAGGGACCGCTGGTCAGCACCGAGGCAATGCGCTTCGTGCGTGCTCCCGACTGCAAGCTTTGCATCGTGGGCCGCCCCTCGGAAGAGGTGCTGGAGGCTGTGACAAAGGCTCAGGATCCAAGGATTCGGCTCGTCGGAACACTCAGCGATACGGAGTTCCACGATCTGCTCGGGCACGCGTCCGTCGTCTCGGTGCCCTCTGTCTATCGTGCCGCCGTGGCATCGCCGACCGTGCTGGACAGCTTTGCGGTAGGCACACCGGTCGTGACGACCCCGAGCATTTCGTCCATCATCGTGAACCACGACCAAAACGCGTTCGTTTGCAAGCCGTGTGCGCGCAGTTTCGGAGAGAGCATAGATCGCCTGCTCCACGACAGTCGCAAGTGGAAGAGCATGAGCCGGTACGCTCTGCGGACTGCGCAGAAGTTCGACGTGGCGCGCATAGCGGATCGTTACGAACAGCTTTTCGAGGAAATGATCAATCCTGCCGCGCAGCATCATGGAAAGAGAAGTGCTGTTGCCGACCCTCTCGAATAGCCGAATTCGGCATGAAATTGCTCAACCCGTTCATTCAGCGGCGTGCCTCCAATGCTAACCGCAGTGGCTCGGGAAATGGTCGACGCGCCCGAGTGCGTCCGGGTCACGACAAGGCGTGCCAAGGCCTTATTTTGCCGACTTTGGGGACGTGTGAGGGATCGTCGTGAACGAGGCGATGGCCGCGGATCTTTCCCTGATCTGTCTCGGTCTTGGTGGCCCGGGGCAGCAGGTTGCGGAAGAGACCGGCGTCAAGGTGCGCGCAGGTATCCTTGAGCAGATCATCAACGATTTGAGCCGAGCCATGCGAAGGCTGACCGCCGATCTGGGGCTGCGGATACGCACCGGCGATGCCGCCCGGCACAGGGTGCGGGAGATCGCGAGGGGGTACGGGTAGGCTAGGGGAAAGCGATGCGAGCCGGAGCCGTCCCTGCACTCCTGACGCGGGCACCTCCTGCCCGGGTGCGCCCGCGTGGCTTCGCGAGGCTGGTCGCCACGGTAGTCGCCGTGGGCCTTGTCGGTTACGCGTACGGCAACAAGGGGTTCGCCTATCTCGGGCTGCCGCCGTTTTTTTACGACAGCCTAATCTTCGCGCTGGCGGCTTCGTTTCTTCTGGTGCGCCCGCGGTGGATGCGTTTCCTGGCCGATCCGACGGTCTTTCTCCTCCTGCTCTTCATGGTTTGGGGGGCTCTGCGGACGATCCCGGGCATTGCGGAGCATGGTATCAGCGCGCTCCGCGACGGGGTCGTCTGGGGATGGGGGGTGATCGCGCTTGCCGTGGCGCAGCTGGTTCGGTGGAACCTCGAGCCGATGACGCCGGCGCGCTGGTACGGGACCACGATGCTGTGGTTCGTGCTTTGGGTACCGGTGGCATTCGTCCTCTATCGGGTGCTTGGCGAGGCCCTGCCGCGCTGGCCTTGGGGTCCGGAGGGAGGCGTGCCGCTCATCTTCTTCAAGGGCGGTGATGTCGGCGTGCATCTCGCGGGTCTGCTGGCGTTCTGGCTCTTCGTTTCACCGCAGCTGCGAACCGTCGCGTTTCCCGCGCCACTCATGTGGCCCGGCTGGTTCGCGAGCTTCCTGATCGCGGCTACGCTGAACCGAGGAGGGTTCCTCGCCCTGCTCTTGAGCAGCGGCTTCGCCGCGACGCATGCGCGCCCGTCGCGGGCGATGAGGGTCGCACTCGTGGTCGGTGCGCTCACCAACGTGGCCATCCTTGCATCGGTTTTGGACCTCCTGCCCCGATATCAGGTCAACGACCGCGTGATCGGAATCGAGCAGCTCTACACCAACGTCGTGAGCATTTTCTGGGATGTGGAAGGATTCAGCGGATCCGGCACGAAACGCTGGCGTCTCGCATGGTGGGGCAAGATCATCGACTACACGATGTTCGGCGATTACTTCTGGACCGGCAAGGGCTTCGGCATCAACCTCGCCGACGATGACGGCTTCCAGGTCGCGGCCGACCGTTCCCTCCGCAGCCCGCACAACGGCCACCTGACCATCCTCGCGCGCATGGGGGTGCCGGGCTTCGTCCTGTGGGTTCTGTTCCTCGGTTCGCTCCTATTGCGCCTCTGGTTGCGCCACTGGCGCCTAAAGCGCGCGGGCGCGGCCTTCAAGGCGGGCCTGTGTCTTTGGGTGCTGACGTTTCTGCTGGCAGCGACCGTGAACGCCACGTTCGACGTGTATCTCGAAGGCCCCATGGGCGGCATCTGGTTCTGGTCGGCAGTGGGGTTCGGGTTCGCGCTGCTTGCGCCCCGGCGTAGGCCGGAGGGGAGGCACGCATGTGCGCAGCGGCGACGAAGTAGCGGAATTCGGCGTGCATAGCCCGCGGCCGACCGTATGCCGTCTCCACACCCGCTATCGGCAGGCGGGCGGTGAAGATGCGGTCGTGAAGGCCGAAAGTGAGCTGTTGCAGCAAAACGGCGCTGGAGTTGTTCCGCTGACGCTACATAATCGCGCACTAGAGAGTCTGCCACGTTGGCGTCAGGTGAAAATCACCCTCTGGAACCACGAGATCGGCAGGTATATTTGCGACGTTCTCAGTGTAGAGCCGCCAGATGTCCTGCACATCCACAACACCTTCCCCTACGCCTCGCCGGCGGTGGTCCATGCCGCCGCGCACGCGGGCGTGCCGGTGGTGATGACGCTGCACAACTATCGGCTACTGTGCGTAAACGCGCTGCTGTTCCGAAACGGGCGCGTCTGCGAGGAGTGCCTCGGAAGGCTGCCCTGGCGCGGGGCGCTGCACGGCTGCTGGCGGGGGCGCCCGGAGAGCGCCGTGGTCGTGGCGATGCAGGCATTGCACCGCGCGGTTGGTACCTGGAGCCTGGTCGATCGCTTCATCGCCCTCACCGATTTTGCCCGCCGGAAGTTCATCGAAGGGGGGCTTCCGGCCGAAAGGATCGTCGTCAAGCCGAATTTCGTGGATCCCGACCCGGGCCCGGGTGATGGACGCGGGGGCTACGCCCTTTTCGTCGGCCGGCTGTCGCCCGAAAAGGGGCTGGGAACACTGCTCGGGGCCTGGGCGCGGATCGGGGGCAAGCTGCCGCTCCGCATCGTCGGTGACGGGCC
>CAYYZI010000399.1:0-3368 GCA_964475675.1 uncultured Geminicoccaceae bacterium | reverse complement strand
GAGGCGCGGCTGGCCTTCATCCCCGAATATCGCCGCCTGTTCGCCCAGGTGTTCGGCGATCCCTGGCCGAAGATCGGCAATGCCTGGCGGGCGATCGCCGCCTTCGAGCGGACGCTGGTTCACAACGATACGCCCTTCGACCAGTACATGCGCGGCAACAAGGATGCGCTGACCGAACAGCAGGTGCGCGGTCTCGAGCTGTTCCAGGGCAAGGCCGGCTGCGCCCAGTGCCACAACGGGGCGCTGCTGACCGACCAGGAGTACTACAATATCGGCGTGCCTCCGGCCGAGCGCTGGGAGGAGGACGGCCTCGCCCAGGTCACCTTCCGCTTCGAGCAGTACGCCAAGGGGGTGACCGAGGACATGTACCGCTCGGTCAAGGACGATGCGGGGCTCTACTACCGGACCAAGAATCCGAAGGACAAGGGCAAGTTCCGCACCGCGCCGCTGCGCTACACCCTCTACACCGCTCCCTACATGCACAACGGTGCGCTCTGGGACCTCCAGGAGGTGGTCGAGTTCTACAACGCGGGCGGCGGCGAGAACGAGTTCATGGAGACCAAGAGCGAGCGCATCAAGCCGCTCGGCCTGAGCGACAGCGAAGTCGAGGACCTGGTCGCCTTTCTCGAATCGCTGAGCGGCGAGGAGATCCGGATCACGCCGCCGAAGCTTCCCGACTATGCGCCCCTGCCGGCGATCACCGAGTGAGCGAGGTACCGGTCATGACAACCGTCTATCGAAACCCCGGACTGGAAGCGGAGCATGGTGCCAGCGACGAAGGCCATGCCGGCTGCGCCATGTCCCGCCGCCATTTCCTGCTGACCTCGGGAGCCACCACCTTCACCACCATGGTGGTGCTCAATGCCGGCACCGCGCTGGCCCAGAAGGCGCCGGCCCGGGTCGCCATCTTCGAGCGCAAGTTCATCGCCAGGCTGAGCGAGCTCGAGGTCGATGTCCCGGTCGACTTCACCTATCCGGATGAAGGCGCCTACGCCGAATCGATGCTGGTCAAGCTCGGCGTCCCAGCCGGCGGCGGCATCGGCCCGGAGCGCGACGTGGTCGCCTTCAACTACACCTGCACCCATCAGGGCGGCCCGCTGCAGGAAACCTACAAGGGTGCCACCAAATCGCTGGGACCCTGCCCGCTGCATCTGTCGACCTACGATCTGACCCGCCACGGCATCCTGATTTCGGGCCAGGCCTATCAGAGCCTGCCGCAGGTGCTGCTCGAGCTCGAGGGCGACGAGATCTACGCGGTCGGCATCTTCGGGCTGATCTTCGGCCGCTACGACAATCTCATAGGCTAGGAGGACGCCGGCATGGCAACGCCCTACTACATTCCCGAGAGCAAGGTCCCCCTGCCTCCCAAGAATGCGGAAGTGATCTCCACCGTCTGCGACTACTGCATCGTCGCCTGCGGCTACAAGGTCTATCGCTGGCCGCTGATCTCAGGCGAGGGTGGCCCGAAAAAGGACGAGAACGCGTTCGGTGTCGATTTCCCGGTCGACCCGCTGGGGCCCTGGGTGGCGCCCAACCAGCACAACATCGTGCTGCACAAGGGGCAGCCGCACCATGTGGTGATCATCCCCGACAAGGACATCCAGTCGGTCAACATCAACGGGGATTCGAGCCTGCGCGGCGGCTGCATCGCGCAGAAATGCTACAATCCCCAGACCCCTACCCGCGACCGCCTGAAGACACCGCTGTTGCGCATGTACGGCACGCTGATGCCGGTATCCTGGGACTTCGCCCTCGATATCGCCGCCGAGGTGGGCCGCTACGTGATCGAGAAGCACGGACCGCTCGCCTACGGCGTCAAGACCTATTCCTACCAGTTCATCGAGAATACCTACGCCATCACCAAATACGCCCTGCGTCACATCAATACCGCCAACTTCACCTTCCACGACACGCCCTCCAACGTCACCTCGACGCCGGGCTTCCGTGACGCCGGTTTCGACAATTTCGGCCCCTCCTACGAGGACTGGCGGGATGCCGAGACGCTCCTGATCTGCGGCACCGATCCCTACGAGACCAAGACCATCCTGTTCACGCAGTGGATCATGCCCGGGATCCAGAACGGCCAGAAGACGATCATCATGGTGCCGCGACGCACCGCCGGTGTGGCCTATGCCGAGAAGCACGGCGGCATGTGGATCGACGTCACCCCGGGTACCGATCTCGTGGTGCTGATGGCGATCGCCCGGGTGATCGTCGAGAACGACTGGCAGGACAAGGAGTGGATCGCCAGGTTCGTCAACAACAAGTGGGAGTCCAATTCGGGCTTCGGTCAGGGCACCCGCAACACGCCCTGGCAGTGGCGGACCACCTGGGGAATGTTCCAGACCGACGGCTTCGAGGACTGGAAGAAGTGGCTGCTGGCCCAGCCCGAGTTCGAGGTCGAAAAGGCGGCGGAAATCGCCCGCATCGATCCCGCCAAGATCCGCACCGCCGCCGAGTGGATGGCCAGGCCGCGGGCCGACGGCTCCCGTCCCAAGACCTCGCTGATGATCGAGAAGGGCGGCTACTGGTCGAACAATACCGGCAACACCAACGCCCTGGCCGCACTGGGCATCATCTGCGGCGCCGGCGGACGGCCGGGCCAGGTGGTCGGCCGCGCCGGCGGTCACCAGCGCGGTGGCGTCGGCGGCGGCAAATATCCCCGCAACAAGTCGCCGATGAAGGTGCCGGGACGGCGCCGTCGTGCGCTCGATACCGATACCTGGCTGATGGCCGGCCACACCCGCTTCGCCCACGCCATCGGCGTCACCTGGATCCAGTCGATGTGCGGCTCCCAGGCGATCGCCAAGCGTTTCGACGAACTAGTGGTGGCCAATCCCCACCAGATCCGCTCCTTCGACAAGCAGGAGATCATCGATACGCTGAAGGCGCGTGCCGATTCGGGCGGCATGGTGGTGATCGACCAGGACATCTACCTCGTCGATCCGATCGGCAACCGCTATGCCGACATCGTCTTCCCGGCGGCGACCTGGGGCGAAGAGACCTTCATGCGCGCCAATGGCGAACGGCGTCTGCGGGTCTACAACAGGTTCTACGACCCGCCCGGCGAGGCCCGCCCCGATTGGTGGATCATCGCCCAGCTCGCCAGGCGCATGGGCTTCGACGGCTTCGACTGGAAGGATTCCAACGAGGTGGCCGAGGAAGCGGCCCGCTTCTCGCGCGGCTCGCGCAAGGACTTCTTCATGATCAAGGTCGCCGCCCAGCGCGAGGGCAAGACCCTGCATCAGAAGCTGGCCGAGTTCGGCACCGACGGCATCCAGGGCCCGGTCTTCATGCTCGAGGATGGCAGGCTGGAGGGCACCAAGCGCCTGCACGACACCACCCGCGAGCTGCCCGAGACCGGGCCC
>CAYYZI010000398.1:0-3373 GCA_964475675.1 uncultured Geminicoccaceae bacterium | reverse complement strand
TGCCAGAAGGGACAGGAAGGCGTTGACCCGCGGGCTCACCAGCGAGCCCTTGCGCCACACCAGACCGACATCGACGGTGGGCAGTGGCTCGGCGAGCTGCCGCGCCTCCAGCCGGTCGCCCTCCAGCGACCAGCGACGAAAGGCCATCAACGGCAGCACGGTGAGGCCGGCACCGGTAGCCACCAAGGAGCGCACCGCCTCCACCGAGCTGGTGCGCAGCACGATGTTGGCGGAGAGGCCGGCCTGCCGCCAGCAGCCCTGAATGGTCTGTTCCAGCTCGTCGGCGGTGAGCGCGATCAGCGGCTCATGGGCGATATCGGCGAGGCCGATGGCCTCGAAGGCCAGCAGCGGGTGGTTGGCTGGCAGCCACAGCGCCAGCGGTGAACGGTCGAGGATCTCCCATTCCAGCGCCTGGCGGTTCTCCAGGTGGGAGACCAGCAGCAGAGCGGCATCCAGTTCGCCGCCGATCAGCAGATGCTCGATGTAGCTGCGGCTGTCCTCGTGAACGCGGACATGGACCTGCGGGAAGACCCGGCGATGGCGGGCCAGCAGATCCGCCAGGAAATAACCGGACACCATGCTGGAAACCCCGAGATCGAGGCTCCCCGCCTCGCTCTCCGGCGCCTCGTGCAGAGCGCGGCGGGCCTCCGTCACCGCCGCCAGGATGCGCTCGGCATGGCGCAGGAAGGTCCAGCCGGCCTCGGTGGGCACCATGCCCCGGGCATGGCGTTCGAAGAGCGGCGTGCCGGCCTCCGATTCCAGCGCCTTGATGGCACTGGTTACGGTCGACTGGGCGACGCCCAGCATCTGTGCCGCGGCGGACACCGATTCGCTCTCGGCGACGGCGACGAAATAGCGGAGATTGCGCAGGGTCATCGACAAGGGCGCGATCCCGCGTTCAGTCGCGGCTCTTGCGGACGATGGTGGCGATGTCCACGCCGAGCATGGCCGCCGCCTTGCGCTTGCTGCCGCAGCGCCGGATCGCCTCGGCGATCACCGCACTCTCGAAGCGGCGCACCCGCTCGCGAAGCCCCAGGGATTCGCCCTCCGCCGACGGCATTTCCCCGTCGGGGACGGGGATCCCGACCGCGGCCAGCTCCCTCTCGCCCCGATCCGCATCCTCGAGCAGTGCCTCGGGCAGATGCCGCGGCTCGGCGACCCCGTCGCACATCACCGCCAGATGATCGACGATGTTCTGCAGCTCCCGGATGTTGCCCGGAAAATGGTAGCCGCGGAGCTGCCGCAGACAGGCTTCGCTGAGGCGGAACGGTTCGCCGCGCCGGGCGCTCGCTTCGCGCACGAAGAGTTCCACCAGATCGGGGATCATCTCCGGGCAGGCGCGCAGCGGCGGAATGCGCAGCGAGATGGTGCTCAGGCGGTAGAACAGATCGCGACGGAACCGTCCGCTCTCCACCATGGACCGGAGATCGCGGTTGGTGGCGGCGACGATCTGTACCCGCACCCGGCGCATGCCGGTGGCCCCCAGCCGGGTCACCGTCTGGTCCTCGAGAAAGCGCAGCAGCTTGGCCTGACAGGCGAGGGGAATCTCGCCGACCTCGTCGAGGAACAGGGTGCCCCCGTCGGCGGCCTCGATCAGACCGCGTTTGCCACGCTGCAGGGCCCCGGTGAAGGCGCCGCGCTCGTAGCCGAACATCTCGGATTCGAAGAGGCTTTCCGGGATGCTGGCGCAGTTGACATGGATGAAGGGTGCCTGCCGGCCCGCCGATTGCTCGTGCAGGCAGCGGGCGATCAGGGTCTTGTCCACCCCGGACTCGCCGGTGAGCAGCACGCGGCTGCCGAGCCGCAGCGCGCGCAGGCCCTTTTCCAGGATCCGCCGGTTGTGGGCGCCGGCCACCATGCGGCGCAGGTATTCCCCGCCACCGCCGTCGGCTTGGTCGAGGGAGGGGGCGCTGGCCGCCGCTCTGCGGATGGCTTCGAGGTCGCGCTGCACGAGGACGAAGAGCGCGAGATCGCCGTCGGCATCGCGCACCGGGCGCGTCACCGTCAGCACCTCGCGGCCGTCGACGGTACGATCGACACGCTGCAGCCTTCGGCCCCGGCCCAGCGCCTCCAGCGCCGCCTCGCCGAGGAGCGGGCTTTCCTTGACCAGTTCCGCGAACGGCCGTCCGGCATGCGCCCGGCGGTGCACCTCGTGCAGGGCCTCGGCCGCGCTGTTCATGAAGCGAAGGATGCCGCGCCCATCGACGATCAGCAGCGCATCGGGAAGGAGGTCGGCGATCAGCGTGAAGCGGCCGTCGGCCAGCCATTCGGCGAGCAGATGCTGCGAGGAAAGCAGCTCGCCCAGGCCGCCGGAGGGTGGCGCGAACCGCATTCGCCGCTATCCTCCCTGCCGGCCGTCGGCGGCGGCGTCCGACGGGGCGCCCTCCGAGGGAGCGGCGCCGGTTCCTTCGGGCAGCCGCAGCACGGCGATGAAGCTGTCGGCATCGTCGACATCGGTGGTCAGGGTGAGGGTCACCCGGGCCGGATGTTCGCCGCCATCGGCATCCAGCACCCGGGCGGGAAAGCGCAGCCGGGATCCCGGTGCCATCCCGCCCCGGCGGGCGAGCATGCGCCGCAGATCGACGATGCCGGTGATGTCCTGGCCCAGCCATTCGGCGATCTGCCACCCCAGAAGCTGCTCGAAGGCCGGATTGGCCCCCTTCAGTACGCCGCTGCGGTCGATCACCAGGATGGGATCGGGCACGGCGGTGAGAATGTCCCGATACTGGTGCTCCATTTGCACCAGCCGGTTCTGGGCCCGCTTGAACTGGGTGACGTCGCGCACCGTGCCCCACATCCGGTACATGCGACCGTCACGGATGTCGCAGCGCACGGTGTTTTCCACATATATGGCCCGCCCGTCGTGGCGGACATCGAGGGACAGCACATCGTCGACCTCGAAACCGGCGTCGATGAGCTGCTGAATGAAGGCCTCGTTTTCCGGGCTGCGCGGGAAGTAGAGATTGACCGGCTGGCGCCGGATGTCGAGATCGTCCGGCAGATTGTACAGTCGCGCGAAAGCCCGGTTGCACACGCCCCAATAGCATTCGTTCTCGAACACCTGGCGGATGATCTCCCGATCCCCGGCGGTGATGTCCACCGGCTCGGCATATTCGATGCACCACATCGGCTCGCAGGAGGTTTCCACCAGCCCGCGCAGCACATCGTGGAGATGGGTGATCTCCCGAAGCTGCCGCGAGAGATCGCCGAACTCGAGGGCCGCCAGGCAGAATGCTTCCTCTTCGCCCCGAGACAGTCTGCGAAGCCGTGCGCCGAGCACGAGCTGCCCCCCGTCGCTGGCGTGGAGTCGCAGCTCGACGAGGCTTTCCTGGCTCCCCCATTCGGCGGTCGCCAGCATTCGCTGCAGGCGCAG
>CAYYZI010000397.1:0-3374 GCA_964475675.1 uncultured Geminicoccaceae bacterium | reverse complement strand
CATCACCCAGCCGCGCAAGACCGTGACGGTCTACGTGACCGCCTCGGACGAGCCGCAGGAGCCCGACCACGTCTATATCGAGGACTGAGCGCGGAGCGTTTGATCCAGGTCAAGGTGCGCGCCGGCGCCCGCGGTTATACGCGAGGGTGCATTGAGGCGGCACTGCAGCCGGCCGCACCGCCACCACACCATCCGGCTGCAGGCGGCTCGATGGCCCGGACATGTTCCGTACCCTGGTCGGGGTCGTGTGAGGGTCGGAACGTGAAGTTAGAGCGGAGAGGGAGCCTGCCATCCCTCTCCGCTATTTTTCGCTGTAACCGCCACCATCGCTCGTCTATCTGTCCCGGCGCAGCAATCCGTGTCCAGAGGAAACCGCGATGGTCGAGCCCCGCCCCTTCAAGTTCGACACCCTCGCCCTGCATGCCGGGCAGAGCCCCGATCCGGTGACCGGCGCCCGGGCGGCGCCGATCTACCAGACCACCTCCTATGTCTTCCCGGACACCGAGACCGCGGCCTCGCTGTTCAATCTGGAGCTCCCGGGGCACATCTATTCGCGCATCTCCAACCCCACCGTGGCGGTCTTCGAGGAGCGCATGGCGGCACTCGAGGGCGGGGTTGCGGCAGTGGCCACGGCCAGCGGCCAGGCCGCTCTCCATCTCGCCATCGCCACCCTGATGGGGGCCGGCGGCCACATCGTCGCCGCCCGCAATCTCTATGGCGGCAGCATCAATCTGCTGCGGCTGACGCTGCCGCGCTTCGGCATCGAGACCAGTTTCGTCGATCCCCGTGACCCGGACGCCTTCGCCGCCGCCATCCGCCCCGAAACCCGGCTGCTGTTCGGCGAAATGATCGGCAATCCGCGGCTCGAGGTGCTGGACGTGCCGCGCATCGCCGAGGTGGCCCACGCCCATGGCCTGCCCCTTCTGGTCGACAGCACCTTCGCCACCCCCTGTCTGGCGCGGCCGCTCGAACTCGGCGCCGATCTGGTGCTGCATTCGGCCACCAAATGGATCGGCGGGCACGGGGTGGCGATCGGCGGGGTGCTGGTCGATGGCGGCCGCTTCGACTGGCAGGCCTCGGGCAGGTTCCCCACCCTGAGCGAGCCCTACCCGGGCTATTTCGACATCGTCTACACCGAGACCTTCGGTCCCCAGGCCTTCGCCATGCGCGCACGCACCGAGGGGCTGCGCGATTTCGGCGCCTGCATGAGCCCCCAGCACGCCTTCTATCTCCTCCAGGGTCTCGAGACCCTGCCGTTGCGGATGGCGCGCCATGTCGAGAACACCGCCAGGGTGCTGGAATTCCTCTCCGGCCACGAGGCCGTGCGCTACCTGCTGCATCCGACCCTGCCGGATCATCCCGACCACGAGCTGGCCCGCCGCCTGCTGCCGCGCGGTGCCGGATCGATCGTCACTTTCGGCGTCAGGGGTGGCCGGGCCGCCGGAGCCCGCTTCATCGAGGCCTGCCGGCTGGCCTCCCACCTGGCCAATGTCGGCGATGCCAAGACCCTGGTCATCCACCCCGCCTCCACCACCCATCTCCAGCTCGGTCCCGAGCAGCTCGCCGCCGCCGGCGTCACCGAGGACATGATCCGCCTCTCGGTCGGTCTCGAGGATGCTGCGGACATCATCGCCGATCTCGATCGGGCACTGCGCGCTTCGCAGAGGGCGGGACGATGATGCGGCTGACCATGGCCGGCCGCGAGGTCGCCGTCTGCGACTGGGGACGGTCGTTCGATCCCGACCGCCCGAGCTTCCTGCTGCTGCACGGGGCGGGCATGGACCACACGGTCTGGGCGGTGCAGGGACGGGCTCTCGCCTTTCACGGCTGCAACGCGCTGGCCCCCGACCTTCCCGGCCACGGCGCCAATGCCGGCCTCGATGCCTGTGCCTGCATCGAGGCCCATGCCGAGTGGCTGCATCGCCTGCTGGATGTCCTGGATCTCGCCGAGGTCACCCTGGTCGGCCACTCCATGGGCGCCCTCGTTGCCCTGGAAGCGGCGGCCGGCGATCCACGGGTGCGGGGCCTCGTCCTGCTGGGTGCCGCCCTGCGCATGCCGGTGCATCCCGATCTGCTGGAGGCGGCCCGCTCGGACCTGCCGCGGGCCGTGGCGCTGATCGTCGATTGGGGATTTGCGCCGCGCAGCGCCCTCGGCGCCCAGCCGGTACCGGGTGGCTGGACCCCGGGGGCCGCCGCAGCGCTGCTGCTGCGCAGCCGACCCGGTGTGCTGGCGCGTGATCTCGCCGCCTGCAACGAGTACCTCCACGGGCCGGAGGCCGCGCGCGCGGTCTCCGTGCCGGCCCTGGTCCTGGCCGGTGCGGAGGACCGGATGACGCCGGCGCGGGCCGGGGCCGAACTGGCGCGCACCCTGCCGCGGGGCGGCTTCCGCAGCCTCCCGGGTGCCGGGCACATGCTGATGCTGGAGCGCCCGCGCGAAGTGCTGACGGAACTTCGCGGCTTTCTGGCGGAGCAGATCGCGCGCCCGGCGGGCGCCGCCTGAAAGACGGTCAGCTCGCCGCCGATCCTTCCTCGGCAGCCAGTTGCCGGGCCCTTTGCCGCAGCTCGAACTTCTGGATCTTGCCGGTGGAGGTCTTGGGCAGCGGGCCGAAGACGACGGTTTTGGGTGCCTTGTAATGGGCCATGTTGGCCCGGCAGAAGGCGATGATCTCCTCGGCCGAGGCCTTTGCACCTTCTTTCAGGGTGACGAAAGCGCAGGGGGTCTCGCCCCAGACCGGGTCGGGCCTGGCCACCACCGCCGCCTCCATGATTGCCGGGTGGCGATAGAGAACCTCCTCCACCTCCAGCGAGGAAATGTTCTCGCCGCCGGAGATGATGATGTCCTTGGAGCGGTCCTTGACCTCGGCGTAGCCGTCGGCGTGCATCACCGCGAGATCGCCGGTGTGGTACCAGCCGCCCCGGAAGGCTTCCTCGGTGGCGCCGGGGTTCTTGACATATCCCTTCATCACCGTGTGGCCGCGCAGCATGATCTCGCCGATGGTCTGCCCGTCGGCCGGGACCGGCGCCATGCTCTCGGGATCGGCAACCATCAGCTCGCCGAGGGTCGGATAGACCACCCCCTGGCGGGCGACCAGCGCGGCACGCTCGGTGGTCGGCAACTGGCGCCAGCCGCTCTGCTCGATGCACACCGTGGAGGGGCCGTAGGTCTCGGTCAGGCCGTAGAGATGGGTCACATGAAAGCCCATCGCCGCCATGGCGGCGATCACCGCGCTCGGCGGCGCTGCGCCGCCCGTGGCCACCTCGATGATCCGCTTGAAGGTCTTTTTCTGCTCCTCTGGTGCGTGGAGCAGGCCGTTGAGCACGATCGGCCCGCCGCACCAATGACTCGCGGCATGGGCCTCGGCCAGCATCTGCTT
>CAYYZI010000396.1:0-3375 GCA_964475675.1 uncultured Geminicoccaceae bacterium | reverse complement strand
GAACAGATAGCGGCCGTCGCAATAGAGAAAGTTGGCCGGGCCCAGCGCCCGCAGCTCGGCGGCGAAGGCCGCCACGGTTTCGAGGCGGGCAGCGAGGGAAGGGGGCTCGTCACCTTCCCAGAGCGGCGCCAGCCGTTCCAGCAGGAGACAGAAGGCATGCTCGGAATCGGTCTGGCCGACCGGGCGGAAGCGATGGCTTTGCAACGGCAGGCGGCAGGTGATCTCGGGAAAACCGCCATTGTGGGCGAAGACGTGCAGCCGGCCGCCCAGCTCACGGGCGAAGGGATGGGTGTTGCAGAGCGCGACGCTGCCGCGGGTGGCACGGCGGATATGGGAGACGATCAGTTCGCTGGCCGGGCCGCAGCGTTCCAGAAAGCGCACCAGCGGGCTCTCCGCGGCCGGCGCGGGTTCGCGATAGAGCCAGGAATCCCGGCCCTCGTGAAAGGCCATGCCCCAGCCGTCGCGATGATGGTCGAGCCGGCCGCCATGGGCGGCGAAGCGCTCGAGAGAAAAGGTCAGACGCGTCGGCAGGCGGGCCGAAAGGCCGAGAAGCTCGCACACGGGCTCGCTCTTTCTCGCAGGGGCCGCAGATGGCGCCACGCTATCGGCGATGCGGGCGGGACACAAGGCGGCCGGGCTGCCGGCGGTTGTTGGGTCCGGCCACCGAGTCGTGCTATCAGACGGGCGAGCGCAACGAACCGGGCCTGCATGAGCGAACTCGCCGACATCTTCCGAAGACTCGGCATCCGCGAACCGTCGGTGGAGCAGGATGCCGATGCCGCGGTGGCCCGCATCACCGCCCTGTACGAGGGGGCGGTCGGGCGCCTGCGCGAGGCCTTCGCCGCCTATCTCGAGAGCGGACGCGAGCCGGGCAGCATCGACGCCTTCTATCCCTTCGTCGGCATTCGGGTCACCGCCGCCGACCTCAATCTCGATGGACGCCTCGCCTATGGCGTACTGCACGATCCCGGGATCTACGGCACCACGGTGACCCGGCCGGATCTGTTCGCCGATTATTACCGTACCCAGATCGGCCTGCTGATGAAGAACCACGGGGTGCCGGTGGTGATCGGCATCAGCCGACGGCCGATCCCGCTGCCTTTCGTGGTGGAGACGGTGACCGCGCAGGTACCGCCCGAACGGCTGCACCAGGTCCAGTACCTGTTCCCGATGCCGGATCTGAGCCACACCGACGATTCGATCGCCAACGGCACCTGGCGCGGGGCGCCCAACGAACCGCGGCCGCTGGCCCTGTTCACCGCCGAGCGGGTCGATTACAGCCTCGATCGGCTGACCCATTATACCGGCACCAGCCCGGAGCACTTTCAGCGCTACATCCTGCTCACCAACTATCAGCGCTATTGCGACCATTTCGTCGAGCTGGCCCGCGGCGAAGTGGCCCAAGGCAGCATGTACGACCGGCTGGTGGCTCCGGGCGACATCGTCACCGCCAATCCGCGCTTCCATCCGCCGCCCGAGAACGGCGAGCCGCCCCTGCATCTGCCGCAGATGCCGGCCTATCACATGACCCGTCCCGACCATCGCGGCATCACCCTGGTCAATATCGGGGTGGGGCCCAGCAATGCCCGCACCATCACCGACCATCTGGCCGTGCTGCGGCCCCATTGCTGGCTCATTCTCGGCCACTGCGCCGGCCTCAGGCGCAGCCAGCAGCTCGGCGACTACGTGCTTTCTCACGGCTATGTGCGCGAGGACAGCGTGCTCGATCAGGAGGTGCCGCTGTTCGTCCCGGTACCGCCCATCGCCGAGGTCCAGATCGCGCTCCAGGATGCGGTGGCCCGGATCACCGGCCTCTCCGGCCTCGATCTCAAGACCCGCATGCGCACCGGCACCGTGGCCACCACCGCCAACCGCAACTGGGAGCTGCGCTACGGCGAGCTCTACAAGCGGCTCAACCAGGCCCGGGCGATCGCCGTCGACATGGAGAGCGCCACCGTGGCCGCCAACGGGCTGCGTTTTCGCGTCCCCTACGGCACGCTTCTGTGTGTCTCGGACAAGCCGCTCCATGGCGAACTCAAGCTCAGGGGCATGGCCACCCAGTTCTACCGGGAACGGGTCAACCAGCATCTGCTGGTGGGCATCGAGACCGTGCGTCTCCTGCGCGAGCAGGGCTCCGAGCGGCTGCATTCGCGCAAGCTCCGGAGCTTCGACGAACCGGCCTTTCGCTGACGCCGACCGGGGTCGGCGGTGCCCTGCTCAGTTCAGGGCATCGACGATGATGGCGCTGAGATCGGTCCACATGGTGACACTGGAATCGGCGAAGGCGAGGATACCGGCGATCGCGGTGATCGCCACCATCGCCGCCAGCAGCGCGTATTCCACGGCATTGGAACCGCGACGGTCGCCCCCCAGCATGCGCAAAGCGCGAAGGATCCCGCTTCCTCGATGGTTCATCAGCCCGATGCCCGCCGTGAACAGCCGGACCATCTGGCAGGCAAAGCCCTAACAGAGCGTTAAGGCGGCGTCCTCGGCGCCCGGATTGCGTACCCGGGAGGCGGCATCCAGCAGCAGTTCGGGCGAGGCGTCCGCCCGGACCATGCCCTCGCCGAGGGTGCGACGCCAGGCGCGGGCGCCGGGCAGACCGTTGAACAGACCCAGCATGTGCCGGGCGATGGCCTTGAGGGGCACGCCGGTGGTGCTCTGGCGTGCGGCATAGGCGGCCATGGCGACGACCACTTCCATGCGGCTTGCGGGGGCGCCGGGGCCGAACAGCGCGCGGTCGAGCTCTGCCAGCCGCCAGGGATTCTGGTAGGCCTCGCGCCCCAGCATCACCCCGTCGACCCGCTCCAGATGCGCATGCACCTCGGCGAGACTGCGGATACCGCCATTGGCGACGATCACGAGGTCCGGCCGATCGGCCTCGAGCCGGTGGACGAAATCGTGACGCAGCGGCGGCACCTCGCGATTCTGTTTGGGACTCACCCCGTCGAGCCAGGCCTTGCGGGCGTGGACGATGAACACCTCGCAGCCGGCGGCCGCCACGATTTCCACGAACCGCGCGAGAAAGCCGTAATCGTCATGGTCGTCGATGCCGATGCGGCATTTGACGGTAACCGGAAGCGAGACGGCAGCGCGCATCGCGGCGACGCAGTCCGCGACCCGCTCGGGCTCGGCCATCAGGCAGGCGCCGAACGCCCCTTTCCGCACCCGTGGCGAGGGGCAGCCGCAATTGAGATTGATCTCGTCATAGCCGAACTGCTCGCCGACGCGGGCCGCAAAGGCGAGGTCTTCGGGCTCGCTGCCGCCGAGCTGCAGCGCCAGCGGCCGCTCGGCCGGATCGAAGGCCAGCAGGCGCTGGCGATCGCCGTGGCGGATGGCGCCGGTGGTCACCATCTCGGTGTAGAGCAGGGCGTG
>CAYYZI010000395.1:0-3397 GCA_964475675.1 uncultured Geminicoccaceae bacterium | reverse complement strand
GCGGTCGATCTTGACCTTGTCGAGGGGAAAGCGCTTGAGGTAGCTGAGCGAGGAGTAGCCGGTGCCGAAATCGTCGAGGGCCACGCTGATCCCGAGCTCGTGCAGCGCCTGCAGGGTGTCGACCGCGCCCCGCTGATCGCGCATCAGCGTCGATTCGGTGATCTCCAGTTCCAGCCGATCGGCGGCCAGCCCGGTCTCCTCCAGAATCTCGGCGACTTCCTCGACCAGATCCTGGAAGGCGAACTGGGCCGGCGACAGATTGACCGCCACCCGGTCGAGCGCGAAGCCCTGCCGCTGCCAGTCGCGCGCCTGCCGGCAGGCATGCTCCAGCACCCAGCGCCCGAGCTGGAGAATGAGACCGCATTCCTCGGCCACGGTGATGAACTGGTCGGGCGGCACCTCGCCGAGCTCCTCGTCCTGCCAGCGCAGCAGGGCCTCGACCCCGACCATGTGCCCCGAAGCCAGCTCCACCTGGGGCTGGTAGACGATGGTCAGCCGGTCCTCGTCGAGGGCCTGGCGCAAGCGGCTTTCGATGAGCCGCCGGCGGCGCAGCGCCGCATTCATTTCCGGCGAGAAGAAGCGGAAGCGTCCGCGTCCCTCGGCCTTGGCCGCGTACAGCGCGAGATCGGCATAGCGCAGGATCTCGGTGGCATCCTCGCTCTCGCCATCGCCGATGGCGATGCCGATGGAGGCCGAGGCGAACAGTTCGTGGTTGCCGATCTGGTAGGGCCGGGCGAGCGCGGCGATCACCCGCTGGGCGAGGTTGGCGGCGGTCTGCGGCCCTTTGAGCTCGGTCTGGATCACCGCGAACTCGTCGCCGCCGAGCCGCGCCACGGTATCCACACCGCGCACCACGCCGCGCAGCCGCTCGGCCACCTGCTTGAGCAGTTCGTCGCCCACCGCATGGCCGAGCGAATCGTTGACCCCCTTGAAGTCGTTGAGATCGAGGCAGTGCACCGCGAAGAAGGTGCGGTTGCGATGCGCCTGCCGGGCGGCCTGATGCAGGCGGTCGTCGAACAGCAGGCGGTTGGGCAGGCCGGTCAGCGGGTCGTGCTGGGCAAGACGGCGGATGCGTTGTTCGGCCTCGATCCGCTCGGTCACATCCTGGCAGGTGCCGAACAGGGCGACCACATTGCCTTCCGCATCGAGCTCGATTTCGCCGTCGATGCTCATGTGGCGCAACGCCTCGTCGGCGGCCCGCCGCGCCCGCACCACCACGTTGTAGCGGCGCCCGCCGGCGACGGCCCGGGCCTGGGCCTCGATCAACTTGCGGCGATCCTCGGGATGCACGAGGTTCATCACACTGCGTTCGCTGGGCACGAAGCTGGCCGGATCGAGGCCCCAGAGAGCGTACATCTGCTCCGACCATTCGAGCTGGCGGTCGGCCAGCCGGAAATACCAGGAGCCGATGCGGGCGATCTGCTGCGAGCGCTTGAGACTGGCCTCGCTGCGCTCGAGCTCCTCGAGCATGCGCCGGCGCTCGGTAACGTCCTCGCTGATGGTGACGATGTAGCGGCAGGTGCCGTCGGCATTGGCGATGCCGACCTTGCGCAGCCGGTACCAGACATCGCCCTCCGGCTCCGCGAGATGGACCTCCTTCTCCAGCACCCGGGAAGGATCGGCCAGGATGCGTTCGTCCATCTCGTTGACCAGAGCCGCGATCTCCGGCGGGTGGATGTCCTCGGCGCGACGGCCGAGCACCGGCTGGCCCGGCTGCTTGACCCCGTGCTCGGGATTGCGGTTCATCAGGATGTAGCGCCGCGTGACGGCTTCCTTGACCGACAGCATGAGCGGCAGATGGCCGATGATCCGGCGCAGGAAGGCCCGGCTGTCGGCGAGTTCCTGTTCGGCACGGACGCGCTCGGTCACGTCGAGCTGGATGGTGACGATGTGCTTCGGGCAGCCGGAAGGATCGGGGATCGCCACCTGGTACATCTGCAGGGTGCGGCAGCCCCGGGCGAGTTCGACGGCGATGCGGCGCTCGACCACCGAGCCGGGATCCCGCCGCAGGGTGGCATCCGCCAGCTGCACGGCTTCGGCGAGACCGGCATGGACCTCGGCCAAGGTCCGCCCGATCAGCGTTTCGGGAGGCTGGCCGATGAATTCGCCGGTGCGACGGCTGACCCGCTCGATGCGCCCGCTCTCGAAATCGCGCACCCATACCAGAGCCGGCAGATGGTCGATCACTGCATCGAGGAAGGCGTTGGTCTCGAAGATCTTCTCCTTGGCCTCCACCTGGTCGGTGATGTCCATGTTGAAGGTCAGGATGTAGCGCGGATCCCCTTCGGCATCCGGCACGATCAGCTTGCGCGAATAGAACCAGCGCTTGGCGCCGGCGACCTCGTTGGCGAACTGGGCCTCGAGGACCTGGTCGGGATTCTCGACGAGGCGCTTTTCGGTGGCATCGATCGCCGCCGCCTGCTCGGGCGAATAGAGCTCCTGGGCGTTGCGGCCGATGAGATCGGCGCGCGAACCGCCGGTCAGCACCTGGTCGATGCCGGTGGCGAAGACGAAACGCCGGGTATGGACATCCTTGAGCGACAGGAAGCCGGGCATGTAGTTGAGGATGCTGCGCACCAGCCGGGCATCGCCGGCCAGACCGTCCGGTGAATCGAGCTCGGCGGTAATGTCCTCGACCGTCACCAGCAGCATCGGCGCGCCACTGGGTGCGGTGATCGGGATGCGGGTGAAGCGCAGCACCCGCTGCTCGCCATCCTCGAGATGCTTGACATGGTCGGTGCGCATCGCCTCGTTGGCCGCCAGCGCGCGCACGTCGAGTTCCCGCACATCGGGCCCGAGCCCGAGGATCTGCGCGAGACCCTGCCCGATCACCGTCTCCGGACGCGCCCCGGCCAGCCCGGCCAGGGCCTCGTTGAGACAGAGGGTGCGGCCCTCGGCATCGAGCAATGCACAGCCCAGCGGCAGCCGTTCGAGAGCGAGGCAGGCCATGCCTTCATGGCTGTCGGCCGGAGCCGGTCGCAGGCTCAGGAAATAGAAGTCGCCCCGATGACGGGATGTTTCGAGGCGCGCGAGACGGGCATCACAAGCGGCCCCGTCCGGCAGCCCGACCCGACCCTCCCAGGAGTCCGGTCCGATTGCCGGGAGCTCCGGCAGATCAGAGAGCAGGGCATGGATCGGCCGATCCGGGGGCCCGGTACAGAGGCAGAGAAGATCACGGGCAGGCGTGTTGGCGGCCAGGATGCGGCCGTCCCCGGCCAGCAGCAGCGCAGGATCGAAGCATGCCGTGACCAGGGCACGAAAGTGCCCCGGTACGGCCGCTTTCGACCGGGTGGGAGACGTGCGCCGCAATCGCCAAGCCCCATCTGAGGGTCCGCGTCGCGGTCACAATTCCCACAATACCATTAAAAAAACGTTTTTTCGGTCGAAAAAAGGGAGG
>CAYYZI010000394.1:0-3398 GCA_964475675.1 uncultured Geminicoccaceae bacterium | reverse complement strand
GTACGACCATGCGGATACGCCGGGCGCGGGCGTTCTGGATCACCGGTCCGTTCGAGGGAGAACTGCGAAGCGAGCCCCTGTCCGCTCCCGAACCGGACCAGGTGCTGGTGGAAGCCCTCTATTCCGCCGTCCATCGGGGCAGCGAGGGGCCGGTCTGTGCCGGTCGGGTGGGGCCCGAGGAGGCGAGCTGCTTCGATGTCCCCTTCCTCGCCGGACGGTTCCCCTACCCGGTCAAGTACGGTTTCGCCAGCGTCGGCCGGGTGCTTAGCGGACCGCCGGCACTCGAGGGACGGATCGTCTTCTGCCCCCATCCCCACCAGAGCCACTATGTGGTGCCGGCGGAGGCAGTGCTGCCGGTCCCGGAGGGAGTCCCGCCCGCCCGGGCGGTGCTGGCCGCCGCCATGGAGGTGGCCGTCGGTGCCCTCTGGGATGGCCGGCCGCTGGTGGGGGATCGCGTGCTGGTAGTGGGCGCCGGCCTCATGGGCGTGCTGACCGCCTGGCTCGCCCGCCGGATCCCCGGCGTGGAACTGCGGCTGGTGGACATCGATCCGGAACGTCGACGGATCGCCGAGGCCCTCGACCTGCCCTTCCGGCTGCCGGAGGAGGTGGACGACGGCGCGGATCTGGTGATCCACACCAGCGGTGCCGCCGAGGCCCTGGTACGGGCCCTGAGCTGGGCGGGCGACGGGGCACGGGTGGTGGAGCTGTCGCGCTATGCCGGCGAGATGGTGCCCCTGCCGCTCGGACGCCATTTCTGCGAGCGGCGGCTCAGGCTGATCGCCTCGCGCACCCGCCCCCTGGGGGAGTCCGGACGGCCCCGCTGGAACGCACGCCGGCGCCTCGCCAAGGCCCTGGAACTGCTGGCCGATCCCCTGCTGGATCTGGTCTTCACCGGCGAGAGCCCGTTCGAGGACCTGCCCCGTCTGATGCCCGCCCTCGCCCGCGAGGGCCGGGGCGTGCTGGCCCACCGCATCCGCTATTCCGCCGCGGCGGATCCCTGAACCGCCCGCAGCGGCTTCGGGCCGATCTCGCCGTCGGGCCGTGCCGGGGCCTCCACCGCGTCGGCGAGTCCACCGTGTCCGACCCGGCGGACCAGGGGCATGAGCAGAAGCCCCAGGAAGAACACCGCCGCCATGGCGAGGAACACGTCGTCGAAGGCCAGCACCAGGGCCTCGCGCTGGATCAGCCGTCGCAGCAGCACCAGCCCCACGCGCGGGATCCGCTCGGGATCGGCGAGCGTGTCCGCGAGCCAGGCCTGCAGCCCGGCGAACCGTTCCGCCACCACCGCCCGGGCGGGATCGAGGGCGGCGCGCAGATGATCGACATGGAAGTCGATCCGCCGGTCGAGCAGCGTGTCGATGGCCGCGAGACCGATGGCCCCGCCCAGATTGCGCATGAGATTGTAGAGACCCGAGGCATTGCCCACCTCCCCGGGCGGCAGGCGGCCGAGGGCGATCTGGGTCATCGGCAGGAAGCAGAACATGATGGCGAAGCCGCGCAGCGCCTGCGGCCAGAACAGCTCGGCGAAGCCCGCCTCGTGGGTGAGATGGCCGTTGAGCCAGAGGCCGGTGCCGAAGGCGAGGAACCCTAGGGCGAGTACCAGCCGACCGTCCAGTTTCTTCTCGAGGAGACCGGCGACGGGACCGGAGAGGAACTGGAAGGTGCCGGTGACGATCATCACCGTGCCGATCTGCAGGGCGTTGTAGCCGCGCACCGAGGCGAGGAACAGCGGCAGCAGGTAGACCGAACCGTAGAGGCCGATGCCGACCACGAAGCTGAACAGGCAGCCGAGGGCGAAGTTCCGGTCGCGGAAGGCGTAGAGATCCACCACCGGATGGGCGGCGGTGAGTTCCCGCCACACGAAGGCCACGCCGGCGAGCAGCGAGACCAGGGCGAGATCGCGGATGAGGGGGGATTCGAACCAGTCCTCACCGGGTCCCTCCTCCAGGATGTATTCGAGCGTCCCGAGGAAGACCGCCACCAGCAGGATCCCGGGCCAGTCCATCCGCCCGAGGAGTGCGGGCTGCGGGCGATCGATGTCGACCAGGCGCAGCACCAGCCAGACGACCAGGAGACCCGGCGGGAGATTGACCAGGAACAGCCCGTGCCAGGAGAAGTTCTCGGTGATCCAGCCGCCGAGCGTCGGCCCGATGGTGGGGGCCATGGTCGCCACCAGGCCGGCGAGCACGATGTAGCGGCTGCGTCGTTCGGGCGGGAACATGAGGTAGACGGCGGAGAACACCGTCGGGATCATCACGCCGCCGAAGAGGCCCTGCAGGGCCCGGAACAGCATCATGGATCCGATGCTCCAGGCCATGGCGCAGGCCAGGCTCATGCCCGTGAAGCCGGCACAGGCGAATGCGAACAGCAGGCGGGTGGACAGCAGGCGGGCGAGCCAGCCCGAGAGGGGGATGACGATCACCTCGGCGACGAGATAGCTGGTCTGCACCCAGCTGATCTCGTCGAGGGAGGCGGACAGACCGGCCTGGATCTCGGCCAGCGAGCTCGCGACGATCTGGATGTCGAGCACGGCCATGAACAGGCCGAGGACCATGGCCAGATAGCCCGCCACCGGTCGGTGCGCGCGCCGGGCAACGGACGGGAAGGGGATCACCTCGCCGCTCATCGGGCCGCGAGTCCCCGCGCGGGACGATCACGCACGTCCACCGTTACCACCACCGAGAGGCCGGGCACCAGCCGGCCGCGCAGGGGATGGTCCGGCGGCAGGACGATCTTCACCGGCACGCGCTGGACGATCTTGGTGAAATTGCCGGTGGCGTTCTCCGGCGGCAGCAGGCTGAATTCGGCGCCGGTGGCGGGCTCGAAGCCCTCGATGCGGCCTTCGAGGGGGGTGTCCGGGAAGGCGTCGGCGACCACCTCCACCCGCTGGCCCGGGCGCAGGTAGGCGATCTGGGTCTCCTTGAAGTTGGCCTCGATCCAGACGCCGTCGAGCGGCACCAGCGCCATCAGGCGCTGGCCGGGACGCACGTACTGGCCCACGCGTACCGCCCGGGCGCCCACCACACCACCCACCGGCGCGCGGACCTCGGTCCAGGAGAGCCGCAGACGGGCCCGTGCCACCTGGCTCTCGGCCGCCCGTACCGCCGCCTCCAGTTCGGCGCGCCGGCTGTCGAGCAGGGCCAGGTTCGCCCGCGCCTCGTCCAGCCGGGCGCGTGCCGCCGCGAGGGCGGCCTCGGCCTTGCGGGCCCGCGTTTCGGCCGCATCGAGACTCTGTGCCGCCGCCACCCGCCGGACCGCGAGCCGACGGGCACGGGCGAGTTCCTTGGCGGCGAAGGTACGCTCGGCCTCGGCGGTGGTCACCGCCGCCTGGGCGGCGGCGATCCCTGGAATGTGCATGTAAAAAACGGCCTGGTCGCTTTTGAAATGCAGGCTACGGA
>CAYYZI010000393.1:0-3401 GCA_964475675.1 uncultured Geminicoccaceae bacterium | reverse complement strand
ACCCTGCTGGCAACCCTGGAGCGATCCGGCGATGCTCCCCTGACCCGCCTCGCCGAAATCCTGGTGATGGAACGCACCACCCTGACCCGCAATCTTCGGCCTCTGGAGCGCAGAGGCCTCGTGGCCGTCCTCCGCGAACGCGACCGGCGGGTGCGCAGGGTCACCCTGACGGCGGCGGGGCGCCGGCTGCTCGAAGAGGCCCGCCCGTTCTGGGCACTGGCCCAGTCGCGGGTGGTCGAGGAGCTGGGCGCCGAAGGCTGGTCGGGCCTGCGCCGGGATCTCGATCATCTGGTGGACCTCTTCGCCGGCCGCTGACCGTTCCGGCCGGGCCGAAACGTGTATATCCCCGCAACGGAAAGGAACCATCATGACGGCACCGCACATGACCGGAACCGGAAAGGGCAGCGGCGGACGTCTCCTGCTCGGCCTCCTTTTCCTGCAGCTGGCCATCGCGTGGGTGATCGGCACGCAGCGGCTGCTGACCAACGATGGCGCCTTCCCCGTTCCGCCCATCGCCCTTTCGGCGGCAATACCGGTCGCAGTCTTTCTTGGCGCCTATGCCTGGTCCGCGCGCTGGCGGCGGCTGATCGAGGGGCTGGATCTGCGGATCCTGACCATGATGCAGCATTGGCGCGTGGTCGGCTTCGGCTTTCTTCCACTGTACGCCTACGGCGTGCTGCCGGGCCTCTTCGCCTGGCCGGCCGGCCTCGGCGATGTGGCGGTCGGCCTCGCCGCCATCCTCGTCGTCACCCGCCTCGACCGCGATCCCGGCTATGCGACCTCCGCGGGCTTTCGGGCCTTTCACCTTCTAGGCCTGTTCGACTTCGCGGTGGCCGTCGGCACCGCCGGGCTCGCCTCCGGCGCCTTCCCGGCACTGACCGCCGGCGGGCCGAGCTCGGCGCCGATGGATGTCTGGCCGCTCAACATCTTCCCGAGCCTGTTCGTGCCCGCCTTCCTCATCCTGCATCTGATCGTGCTGCTGCGGCTGCCGGAACTGCGGCGCCGGATGCGGAGCGGGATCACGCAGACCGCGGCCGCCGAATGACGGGCGGCGAAGAAACCGCCCCTCGCCCGTTTGCGGAGCGGAGCGTCGCCGTCGCTCGGCGGGTCGCGCTCAGCTTTGGGGTTCGAGTTCGCGGTCGGCGCGCTGCGAGGGCGGAGCCGGAGGCTCCGCCTGCGGCGCGGTGCGCCCCTCGAGCCGATCCTTCTTCCATTTCAGGAGCACGGCCTCGGGCGAGAAATAGGGGCGGAGCAGCGCGTAATCGCCGGAAAAGAGCTCGATCACCCTCTTCAGATGCTTTTCGCTCAGTGCGCCCAACGGGATCTTCGGCCCGCCCGACTGCTCGTACGGTATGGTGATCTCCCGGCCCAGCATTTCGCCGAGATCGCGGGCCAGCAGCCGCAGGTCGCGGATCCTGTAGACATGGGTGAAATAGGAAAGATCGTGGCCGTAGAAGTAGCTCTGCGGCTCGGTGTGATGGCGCACCGAAGGCGATGCCAGCCGGTACTCGTCGAGGCGGTCGATGAACAGGTCGAGCGGCGGATCGAGCCGCAGGCCGAGCTTGTAGGCGAGCTCGAGGTTGATCTTCTCCTCCGACAGCTCCTCATAGAAGATCACCCGGTTGGCATAGGAGGAAAGGAACCGTTCCACCGGGTCACGGATGACGATGATCCGGCGGCTGTCGGCGAGCGTCGCCCGATCCACCGACTGGAACTTGGGGGTGCCGTAGATGTCGTGGATGTGGTCGGCGCCCCCCTGCTCCTGCTCGGGATCGAACGGCTTGCCGTTGCGGAGCTCGTAGAACAGGAGCTTGAGCGAGGTACAGGCGTTCTTGGGCGCGGGGAAATAGGCGATCCTGTGTTCCGAAATCGCGATGACCATCTTCTCACCCTGTCCTCAGGCGTGCGATCCTCCTCGCTCCGACGGGGCCGCGGGCTCAGGCCGCCTGTGCCTCGCGCATTTCCGACATGGCCTGGCGGCACGCCGCCGCCCGTTGCAGCCAGAGCTGCACCTCGCCCGACTCCTCCGTTCCGCCGGCGAGGGCCTCCTCCACCACTTCGGGAAGGACGCCGATCAGCCTCTCGACGAGATCCCGGTCTTCGGGATCGAGCAGGTCGAGCCGGGCCTGTCGTTCGGCCCCCGCTCCCTCGGCGAAGCCGATGCGGAACAGCGGCCCGTGGCGATCCCGCTCCTCTCCCGGCCAGCGCCGGAACGGTGCCGGTTCGCCGGGTCGGAACTCCAGAGCCGGCGCACCCCGCCAGAAGGCGAACTTGAACCGGAATTCCGACCACTGTCGATGCGCCAGGCGCAGATTGCGCAGGGCCAGCCCCAGATGCGCATAGCCCGACGGCAGCCGTCTCGTTTCCAGCAGCCGCGCCTCGTCCCACAGCAGCGGCAGGGTCGCCGGTACCGCCAGCGTCGGTGCGCGCTCCTCGACCCGTGGCGTCGGTGCGGCCGCCTCTTCCGCCGGTACCGGAAGTTCGGCTGCGGCCGGCTCCTCCTGCATCGACTCCACCGGACCCGCGGGGGCGGCGGCGAGTCGCACGGCCTGCCATTCGACGGCGGCGGGAATCTCGGGCGGCCCGCCCGTGCGAGCCGCGGCCAGCATCAGCCGGCAGGAACCACTGGGCAGCGGCGGGATCGGCTGGACCAGGGTCAGCGTGCCGCGTGGCGGCGCCTCCTTCCAGCCGCTGAAACCGAGCACGCCGATGCCCCTTTCGAGGGCACGCATGTCGACCGGATCGCTGCCGGGCTCGAGAATCCACGCAGCCAGACGAAGGCGGCTGTCCGGCGGCGTCACCACCCGGAGATCGACCAGCAGCAGATCGCAGGAACCCACATCCGGATCGCCCAGTTCGAGCACCACCCGGCGATCGGGCGGCAGCGCCGCCAGCAGCCGCTGTTCGTCGGCCTCCTGCAGCAGCAGATCGCCGCCTTCGCGTGCCCTGGAACCGGCCAGCAGCCCGGGCGGCACCGCCATGATGGTACCGGGTGGACAGACCAGCTGATCGACCTCGTGCCACAGAAAGCCCGGCGGCCGGATGAAGCGGGTCCCCACGGTCGCCGTCCAGACGCGGAACGCCAGCGGCCGTCCGATCGCCTGCACCGCGTTGCGGCGCTCCAGCTCCGCCTCCCCTTCGACCAGAACATCCGCGGCCCCGAGGGACAGGGCGAGGTCGTCGAGACCCGCACCGGCCGCCCGCAGCTCCAGCATCGCGGTCTCCTGCACGCCGAGGATCGGCTGCGGCAGCTCGAAACGGTGCCAGCCCGGGCTCAGGCCGTTCTCCTGCAGCCAGGAGCCGAGAATGCGACCACTTTCCCGGGCCACCAGCCGCACACGCAGCCGACAGTCTTCCGGCGTCCGCCGACCCGCCAGGTGAATCACCAGGGCGGCCACCCC
>CAYYZI010000392.1:0-3409 GCA_964475675.1 uncultured Geminicoccaceae bacterium | reverse complement strand
GCAGGAACGAACCCGAACCCGCGCCGCCGCCGCCAGCGGGCGAGGCGAGCGCCCGGCCCGACGACGACGGGAACGAACCCGGGACGGCGCGGGCCGGCCGCCACGGAGCCCCGCTTGCGGCTGCGGATCGCGCCCGCCCGGAGCGCATGGCGCGGGCCGCAAAGGCCGCGGGGAATGGAGCCGGGACCATCGCGCAGGGCACGAGCGAACCCGAGACCGGCCCGACCCCGCTCCCGCAACGGATCCCCGCGGTCGCCGGCGGCGACCGGTGAGCGGACGGGCAGGCGGAGAGCCGGAACCCTCGGCCGCCGGCAGCTCGCCCGGCAGCCGCCAGGACATGCTGCACGGGATCGCGAAAGGGCGAAACCCGATCGCCAGCGGAACTCGCTCCCTCCTTTCCCCCTTCCTTCACCTTTTCCCGCCACCCCGCCAGCGGCGGGACTCCGGCCGCGGCCATGATGGCAGCCGCGTCACCTTCTCCAGCGTCCGCGAGAATAGGCGGCGAAGGTTGCGGAAGGGTGAACGGCGCAGCTCGGGTGGAAGGTGCGAACCATAGGGGCAGGCTCGCGGGTCGGACGCGCGAGGATCCCGTCCTTCAGCCGGCCGCGCGCAGGGCGGCGAAACCGGCCTCCAGATCGCGGATCAGATCGTCGGGATCCTCGAGCCCGATGTGCAGGCGCAGCATCGCACCTTCCGCCTTCCAGGGCACGGCGCTGCGGACCGGGGTCGGGTCGGGCACCAGAACCAGGCTCTCGAACCCGCCCCAGGAGGCGCCGATGCCGAACAGCTCCAGGGCATCGGCCATGGCCCGGGCGGCGGCTTCACCGTACCCCTTCAGAACCACCCCGAACAGGCCGCAGGCGCCGGTGAAATCCCGCTTCCACAAGGCGTGATCGGGATGGGATTCCAGCGCCGGGAACAGCACCCGCGACACCTCGGGGCGGCGCTCCAGCCAACGGGCGATCTCGAGCGCGCTTTGCTGGTGGCGGTCGAGACGGGCGGCCAGGGTCCGGAGCCCGCGCAGCGCCAGCCAGCAGTCCTCGGGCGAGGGTGGGGCGCCGAACTCGTCGATGCCGGCACGGAGGCGGGGAAACACCGCCTCGTTGGCGGTCACCGCGCCCATCAGCAGGTCGGAATGGCCGCCGATGTACTTGGTCACCGCCTGGATCGCCACATCCACCCCCATGGTCAGCGGCTTGAAGAAGAGCGGCGTGCCCCAGGTGCTGTCGATGGCGGTGGGGATCCCGCGTTCGCGGGCGGCGGCGGCGATCGCCGGCACGTCCTGCACCTCGAAGGTCAGCGAGCCCGGCGATTCGAGGAACAGGAGGCGGGTCTCGGGACGGAACAGCGCGCGGATGCCGGCGCCGATGCGGGGATCGTAATAGGTCGTCTCGACGCCGAAGCGGGCGAGGGTGTGGTCGCAGAAATGGCGGGTCGGCCCGTACACCGAATCGACCATCAGGAGATGATCGCCGGCCCGCAGCAGGGCGGCCAGGGTGAGATTGCAGGCGGCCTTGCCGGAGGCGGTGACGATGCAGCGATGCCCTCCCTCGAGGGCGGCGATGCTGTCCTCGAGGGCGCGGGTGGTGGGGGTGCCGACGCGGCCGTAGGTGACGGCGCGGGCGGCACGCGCCCGTTCCATCGCCTCCACGCTGGGGAACAGCACGGTCGAGCCGCGATAGACGGGAGGGTTGACCAGCCCGTGCTGGGCCTCGGGATCGCGGCCCAGAATGGTGACCAGGGTGGAATCGCGCATGCTCTCGTCCCGCTTCGCCGCTGCTCGCTGGCAGCCCTTAGCACCGCACCGTGGGGCTGGCCAGCGCGGCGCAGTACCGCCCTTTGACGGTTGGCAGAACCGATCGGCCGTGCCATGCTGCAAGCCACGGCCACGTCTCGGGGGAGGCTCGTAGGCCGTCCAGGCGCGGGCGTGGTAGGTTCGAAAAACGAGGGACAAGGAGGACGCATGCGCCTTTCGACAGTCTTCGCGGCCGCTTCGGTGATGGCACTTGCCGCCGGCGGCCAGGCCCTTGCCGGGCCCACCTTCGATGCGGTCAAGGAAAAGGGCTTCGTGCAGTGCGGGGTTAACGGCAGCGGTCTGCCGGGCTTCGCCAGCGTCGACGACAAGGGCAACTGGTCCGGGCTCGACATCGATCTGTGCAAGGCGGTGGCTGCCGCCGTGTTCGGCGATGCCAGCGCGGTCAAGTACACCCCGCTCACCGCCAAGGAGCGCTTCACCGCGCTGCAGTCGGGCGAGATCGACATGCTGTCGCGCAACACGACCTGGACGCTGACCCGCGACACCGCCCTCGGGCTCGATTTCGTGGGCGTCAACTACTATGACGGCCAGGGCTTCATGGTGCCCAAGAGTCTCGGTGTGAAAAGCGCCCTCGAGCTCGACGGCGCCTCGGTCTGCGTGCAGACCGGCACCACCACCGAACTCAACCTGGCCGACTTCTTCCGCGCCAACAACATGTCCTACGAGCCGGTGGTGTTCGAGACCAACGACGAGCTCATCGGCGCCTTCCAGGCCGGCCGCTGCGACGTCTTCACCACCGACCAGTCGGGCCTCTATTCGAGCCGCACCAAGTTCGAGAATCCCGACGACTACGTGGTCCTGCCGGAGGTCATCTCCAAGGAGCCGCTGGGACCGGTGGTACGCCACGGCGACAACGAGTGGGGCGATGTCGTGCGCTGGTCGCTCTATGCCATGGTCGAGGCCGAGGAATACGGCGTGACCAGCGAGAATGTCGACGAGCTCAAGGCCAACAGCACCAATCCGACGGTGCGCCGGATGCTGGGGGTCGAGGGCGAGTTCGGCAAGGCTCTGGGTCTGCCGAGCGACTGGGCCTACCAGATCATCAAGCAGATCGGCAATTACGGCGAGAGCTTCGAGCGCAATCTGGGCGAGAGCACCCCGCTCAAGATCAAGCGCGGGCTCAACGATCTGTGGACCCGTGGCGGCCTCCAGTACGCGATGCCGTTCCGGTGAGCTGACGATGGTGTCGGGCCGGACCGCGCGGTCCGGCCCGTCCCCGTCTCTTGACCACTGCCTCTCGATATTGTCGATTCCGCGCCGTTGGGCGGGAGGTTGATCGATGGCTGCTGCCGAGCCCCGACCCGGTGGACAGAGCCGAACCGTCTTCTGGAACGATCCCAAGGTACGCGCGATCTTCGCGCAGGCCGTGGTGCTGCTGCTGGTGGTGGCCGGCGTCGCCTATCTGGTCAACAACACCATCGCCAACCGCGAGCGGCTCGGGGTCGCCTCCGGCTTCGACTTTCTCTGGCAGATCGCCGGCTTCGACATCAGCCAGACCCTGATCGACTACGACCGCACCTACACCTACGGCCGGGCCTTCATCGTCGGCCTCATCAACACCTTCTACGTTGCCGTGGTGGGCGTCATTCTCGC